>DATBYI010000498.1:0-3848 GCA_036513815.1 Solirubrobacteraceae bacterium | reverse complement strand
GAGGTCACCTCGCGCACGTTCATCGCTCACGTCCGCTACGCCTCGACCGGCGCGATCAGCCTCGAGAACACCCACCCGTTCGAGCAGCGCGGCCGGCTGTTCGCCCACAACGGCGTGATCGGCGAGCCCGAGCGGATCGAGCCCGAGCTGGGCGATGCCGCGTCGCTGGTCAAGGGCGAGACCGACTCCGAGCGCTACTTCGCGCTGATCACGAAGGAGATCGAGCGCGACGGTGACGTCGGCGCGGCGATCGTCCGCGCCACGCGCTGGATCGCCGAGAACCTGCCCGTGTTCGCGCTCAACATCATCCTGATCACCCCGTCGGATCTGTGGGCCCTGCGTTATCCGGACGTCCACGAGCTATACGTGCTCGAACGTGCCGCGGGCGGCCCCAGCGGGTCGCGCCACCTCGAGCACGCGAGCGCGCGCGGGTCGGTGCGGGTCCGCTCCGGCGACCTGGCCAGCCGCCCCGCCGTGGTGGTGGCCAGCGAGCGGATGGACGAGGACGCCGGGTGGCGAGGACTCGAGTCGGGCGAGCTCCTGCACGTCGATCCCGATTTGCACGTCACGAGCACGGTCGCGCTGAAGGAGCCGCCGGCCCACCCGCTCACGCTCGCCGATCTCGACAGCAAGGCGGCCGCCTCGCAGGCTCCCGCCGCGCATTAGCGCAGGTTGGCGTTGTGCCACCATCGGTCGTGAAGATGGCGACACTGGACCAGGCACCTCCCGTACGCGCGGTGGCTCCCGAGACGCGCTTGCCGCCCGGGCCCCGGCTCCCCCGGATCGTGCAGACAGCGGGTTTCATGCTCACCGGGGTTCGGTTCCTCGAGGCGTGCCGGCGCCGGTACGGCGACGCCGTCTGGTTCCAGACGGTGTTCGACAAGGGCTTCGTCATGCTGTTCGACCCGGCGCCGGTCAAGGAGCTCTTCCAGGGCCCGAGCGAGCAGCTTCGCGCCGGCGAGGCCAACGCGATGCTCGGCCCGGTGCTCGGCGCGCGCTCGGTGCTGCTGCTGGACGGCGCCGAGCACCTGCGCCACCGGCGGCTCATGCTGCCGCCGTTCCACGGCCAGCGCATGCAGGCGTTCGTCGACGCCATGGTGCAGTCAACCGATCTCGAGATCGACTCGTGGCCCGTCGGCGAGCCCTTCCCCCTGCTGCCCACGATGCAGTCGCTGACATTGCGGGTGATCGTGCGGGCCGTGTTCGGCTACGACTCGGGCGCCGAGGAAGAGGAGCTCCGCCGGCGCCTGCGCGCGATGGTCGCGCCGCTGGCCCGGCCCCGGTCGATGGCGCTGCTCGCGGCGCTCCCCATGCTGCTCGGCCGCGAGGCCCGGCTGAACGACCAGTTCGCCGACGCCCGCCGCGCCGTCGACGAGGTCCTCTACCCCGAGATCGCGCGTCGGCGGGCGCTGGGCGACGACGCGCTGGCCCACACCGATGACGTGTTCTCCGCGCTGCTCCTGGCCGAGGACGAGAACGGCGAGCGGCTGTCGGACGCCGAGGTCCGCGACGAGCTCGTGACGCTGCTCCTCGCCGGCCACGAGACGACCGCCACCGGCCTCGCCTGGTGCTTCGACCTGCTCCTGCACGCGCCGGTGGTGTACGCGCGGGCACAGGAGCGTGACGAGCGGTATCTCGACGCGGTGGTCAAGGAGTCGCTGCGCATCCGGCCCGTGATCCCCGGCGTAGGGCGCGTGGTGCGCGGCGAGCCCTTCCGGGTCGGCGGCTACGTGATCCCACCCGGGATCGAGATCAACCCGTCGATTCGCGTGATCCACCGCCGCGAGGACCTCTATCCCCGCGCCCGCGAGTTCCGCCCCGAGCGCTTCCTGGTCGACGAGCCGCCCGACACCTACACCTGGATCCCGTTCGGCGGCGGCACCCGCCGCTGCCTGGGCGCGAGCTTCGCGCTGATGGAGATGCGGATCGTGCTCGACCGCGTGCTCGCGCGCGCCGCCCTCCGCGCCGCCGACCCGAGGCCGGCCAAGACCCAGTTCCGTGCGATCACGCTGGCTCCGCGCGGTGGCGCACGCGTCGTTCAGGACCGCCCCCCGTCAGGTCACTGAGTGCCGAGCGCAACCGCTTCGGATCGTGCAGACGAGGGTTCCGACCGCTCCCCAAGGCTCGCGGTATTGCCTCCACCCCATGGCGCACAAGTTCAGCCGCGTTAAACCTGAGCGCCGCCGACGGGTCATACAGCACACTGTCGACTCTGACACCGTTTCGCCTGAGCGCTCGGAGATGATCGATAGCCGTCAAGTTCGCCCGCTGGTTTGAGTCATGCGCCAGATTGGCGATCCAGACCACGCGGGCCGGCGTCGTGCGTAGCGCCGTCGCCAGATCCGGGACGGCCGCCGTCGCGAGGACACTTCGGTGGAGCGAGCCCGGAGCTAACAGCGCCCACTGAGACTGCTCGATCGCCTCGACCGCGGCGAGGGGAGAATCGATCCGGTCGCCCGCGAACCGAAGCCTGCTTGAGGCATCGGTCTGCCATCGCACCGGCTCGGTTGTAGCCGGCAGCACGGCACCCTCGATGCCTAGCTGTTCGCCTAGCCATACGCTCGCGCGGCCGTAATCGTCGAACGCGGAGGCAGCGGAGGCGATTACGAGATTCCCCAGGGGATGCTGTCCGAGGCGTTCGATCGTGAGCGGCCTCCGGATCGCTCTGAGGAGAGGTTTCTCCTCGCTGCTCAGCGCCTCCAGCGAGCGCCGGAGGTCCTCGACCGATGCTCCGGTGACGCGTCGCTGCACATCGTCACCATCCCCGGGCTGATACGCGATGCTCACGATCACGGTGAGCCGTGTGCCCTGCCCTCGGAGTGCGCGCAGTACTGCGGCGAGGCCTCGACCCGCCCCGAGAACTACGGCGGCGTTATTCGACGGTGACGGTCTTGGCAAGATTCCGCGGCTGGTCGACGTTGAGCCCGCGGGTGCGAGCCAGGTGATACGCGAACAGCTGCAGGGGCACGATTCCCAGGACGGCCTGGAGCAACGGATCGGTATCGGGAATGTAGACAACGTGCTCCGCTTGCTGGGCGATCTCGATGCATCCCTCGGTCGCGATCGCCAGCACCTGAGCGCCCCGTGCGCGCACCTCGGAGAGGTTCGACAGAAGTTTCGGCAGCACCCGGCGGTCTGTGGCGACGCACACCACGGGCGTGTCCGGGCCCAGTAGGGCGATCGGCCCGTGCTTCATCTCACCGGCAGGGTACGCATCCGTTGGTACGTAGGAGATTTCCTTCAGTTTCAGTGCCCCTTCGAGCGCGACCGGCAAACCCGACAGCCGACCGAGGTAAAGGAAGAAGGAACTGTCGGCCAGGCGCTCGGCGAGTTCACGAATTGGTTGATCGACTGACGCAACAACCTGATCGATCAGATCCGGCAGCTCGTCGAGTCCCCACCGCAGGTCGGCGAGTACCGAGTCTGGTTGTGAACCGGTCACCGTCGCGAGCCGGATGGCCAACTCGTAGAGTAGGACCACCTGAGCGACAAAGGTCTTCGTCGCCGCCACGCCAGTTTCGAGTCCGGCCCGGGTGAACAGCACCCCATCCGAATCCCGCGTGGCCTGGCTGGCCGGAGTATTGGTCACGGCGATGACCGTGGCGCCCTGCGTCCTGGCCAGGCGCATCGCGGCGAGCGTGTCGGCCGTTTCCCCGGATTGGGAGATCCCGAGCACGAGCGCCCCGGGCTCGATGATCGGTTCGCGATAGCGAAACTCCGAAGCGACCTCGACGTCCACCGGAACGCGAGCCCATCGCTCGATCGCGTTACGTCCCGCGAGCCCCGCGTGGTAGGAGCTGCCACAGCCGACGATGATGATCCGATTCACCTCGCGTAGGCGAGCCGGG
>DATBYI010000497.1:0-4643 GCA_036513815.1 Solirubrobacteraceae bacterium | reverse complement strand
TCCGACCGGGACCGACACAGGCGGAGGAGCCTTCCCGGCCGCCGCAGCGGCAGCTCCGGCTTGTGCGCCCTCCCAGTACGAGCGGGCCGCCGAGGCTCCGGTCGCGGTGAGCCAGTAGGTGGTGACGTTGTCGAGGATGTGGTCTCGGGTGAGATTGCCGGACGGCTTACCGTCGACAAAGGCGCTCGAGATCTTGTAGTAGGCGTCGGTGTCGTGGTCAAGCATCCAGGCCGCCAGGGCGACAGGCGAATCGAGCAGGGCGTATCCGATCGTCTGCGGCCGCGTGTTCTGCTCGATCAGGTAGCCGTTGCCGCTCGTCCGGAACGTCGTGATCGCGTCGGCCGCCGCCCGCTCCTCCTCGGATTCCGCCGGAAACGCGCTGGGGTTGACCAGCGCCGGCACGAACAGGTTCATGTGGATGCCGAGCAGCCCCTCAGGCGCCTGGCGGCCCATCGCGTCGGTGACTGCCGCGCCCACATCGCCGCCCTGCGCGACGTAGCGGGAGTAGCCCAGACGCGGCATCAGCTTCCCCCACGCCTCCCCAACGCGGCCCGCCGACCAGCCGAGCTCGGTCGGCTCGGCGGAGAAGCCGTACCCCGGGATGGAGGGAACCACCAGATCGAACGCGTCCTCCGCGGCTCCGCCGTGCGCGGTCGGGTCGGTCAGCGGGCCGATCGCCTCGAGCATCTCGATGATCGAGCCGGGCCAACCGTGGGTGAGGATCAGCGCCAGCGCGTCCTCGTGCGCGGACTTCACGTGGATGAAGTGGACGTCCTCCCCCTCGATCTCGGTCTTGAACTGCGGAAGCGCGTTCAGCCGCGACTCGCACCTGCGCCAGTCGTAGTCCGTCGTCCAGTAGCGCGCGAGCTCCTGGATCGTCGCCAGCTGCACGCCCTGCGAGCGATCTGCGACCAGCTCCCTGGAGGGCCACCGCACGGCCGAGATGCGGCGGCGCAAGTCCTCCAATGCCTCTTCCGGAACTTCAACTTTGAAGGGGCGAATCGCCGTAGCGCCCGACGGCTCGGTCGTGGCAGACATGTGGGACTCCTCCATTCGGTTACCCCACGAAGCCTGCTCGCCTGAGCCGCGCCAGTCAAGTCGAACTCCGCGGCCGTCAAGACCCGGCTCGGCGGCCCGGTTCGCCTCGCTCGCGCCGTACATCCGCATCGTCCTCCGGGCCACCTTCAACCCGAGATGCCAATCGCGGAATCAGAGCCGGGCTCGCGGCCGAGCCAAGCGGAGGGCTCGAGGTCAAGCTGGTCTCCCAGGGGCCCTCAAGCCTAGTCTGCGACGGGAGCGGGTCAGAATGGCTCGGTGCGGATTCTGATCTTCGGCACCGGCGTGATCGGCAGCGTGTACGGCGAAAGGCTGCTCGCGGCGGGACACGACGTTGTGCTTTTGGCCCGCGGTGGCCGTCTCAGAGATCTACGGAAGTCGGGACTCGTCCTGCAGGAAGCGCAGACCGGACACCGGACCGCGCTCTCGGTTACGGTCGTCGCTGCTCCGGACCCCGGAGACCAATTCGACCTGGTTGTGGCACCGGTTCGCCGTGATCAGCTACCCGACACCCTTCCGCTCCTGACTGCGCTGAGCGGGGGACCTGACGTGCTGTTCTTCGGCAACGCCCTGGGCCGGATAAGCGAGCTGGCCTCAGCGCTCGGCGGGCGAGCCGTATTCGGCTTTCCCGCCGTTGGTGGCGCGCGTGACGGAGCGACGATCCGGTACGTGTTGATCCGTCAGCAGAAGACGATGCTTGGCGAGGCTAGCGGGGCGGCGACCCCGCGTTTGCGGCAGCTGCAATCCGTGTTTTCTGCGGCCGGATTCCCCACGACGATGAGTGCCGACGTGCCGGGCTGGCTGACGGCGCACGCGGCGTTCGTGGTGCCGATCGCGTACGCGCTGTACCGCGATGACACCGACGCCGCGCTGCTGTCCAAGGACCCGGTCACCGTGCGACAGATGGTGCGAGCCACGCGGCAGGCGTTCCACGCGCTGCGCGCAGCCGGCAACCGGCAGATCCCTCGCAACCTCCGAGCTCTCTACCTGGGGCTGCCGGAGGTCTTCGCCGTCCAGTACTGGCGCCGAGTGTTGGCAAGTCCGCGCGGTGAACTCTGGTTCGCCGCCCATAGCCGGGCCGCTCCGGAGGAAATGGCCTCGTTGGCCACCGAACTGGTGACCGCAGTTCATCGCACGGGGCGGCGGAGCCCCGACCTCGACGCTCTGCTGGCCGCTTCCTGACTCGCCGCGCAGCCTTCGAACTACAAGCGGTCATACGTCATCTTCGGGAGCCACGCGGTCGGTGGCGACTACTCGATCGAGACGGTTACCTCCGCTGACAACGTCAGCGGATACTGCTTGTCGAGCGGCGGCCTGCGATGGTGGACCGTGTCGACAATCTCGCGGGTATCGATCCCTTGGAGATAGATCGACGTGATCCCAAGATGGGCCCGCGACAACGCCCATGACCGGGCGCTTGCAAGAAGGATCTAGCGTTGCATCATGTGGCCGCGGCTCCCATCCCGGCAGCCGACCCGATCGTCAACCCTGACCGCTCCAGGGGCGCCGCTCAGCCGCTCGCAGTTCGCGAGCGACGGTGTTTCGAGCTGTACGGCGTGGGGCGCTCCCGCGAGCGCTCGTCCGTCGCCTGTGCTAGCGACTGAGCGCGTTGTGGAGTTCGGTGACGGTCGGTTCGGGAGCGTCGGGCGCGAGGTGAGGTTTGACGGATGCGGTGTGCCAGCGTTCCCAGTGCTCGCGGGTTTCCCAGACCTCGGTGACGGTGACGCCGTCCGCGGTAACCTGCGCGGCGTGTGAGATGAAGCCTTCACTGTTGCGCAGCGGCTCTGTGACGTGCGCGATGATCTCGTCGTAAGCCGCGGCCGGCATCCCGGGGGAGCGCTGGGTCATGCAGATCGGCATTGGTTCCTCTCTTTCGTGGTCGCTTCTCGGGTCAGTGGCTGGCACTTGGGGCGGGAGTGAGCCCGTGTCGGCGCATGACGTCGAGCATCGCCGCGCGATCCGGCGGACCTCCGGAGGAGGCTGTCAGTACGGCGGCGATCTCTTCGAAGTAGGTCGGTCCGAACACGCCGGGGGTCGCGATGCACAGGACGGTCGCGTCGATATCGCCGTGGTTGACGAATCCGTGAACGGCGCCGCGCGGGATGCACACGGCCTGCCCCGGCCCGATGGGGACGTCGTGGCCGTCGATCGTCCAGGTCAGCACTCCGGCCAGTCCGTAGATCGTTTCCTCGAACTCGTTATGGCTGTGAGCGGCCGGAACCGGTACCTGCGGAGGGACCGTGCATTCAAAGACAGTCACGGATCCATTCGAGTCTGGACCCTCGATCCGGAACCGGATGCTGATCGGGCCTACCGCGATCGTGTCGCGAGTCGCGGTGTCCATGGCTTTGCTCCCCTTCCTGTCTGGTCAAGTCCTTTTACGAGAGTACACTTCACTGGACCGTGCTGTCAAGTCGTTTTACCGTCTGAAATGCTGGCCGAGAACATCGACCCTCCGCTGATCGGCGCGTTGCTGAGGATGCCGTGGGAGATCGTGCGGCAGCGGATGCTCGACGGCCTGCACCAGCGCGGGTTCACAGACCTGGTCCCCGCTCACCTGACCGTCCTGCAGTACCCCGGTCCTGACGGCCAGCGCCCGTCCGAGCTGGCCGAACGCGTCCGGATTAGCAAGCAGGCGCTCAACTATCTGCTCGGGCAGATGGAAGACCTCAGGTACCTCACGCGTGAACCGGACAGCGAGGACCAGCGGTCAAAACGCGTCAAGCTCACCGCCCGCGGTCACGAGGTTATCCAGGGTATCCGCGAGATCGTCGCCGAGGTCGAGACCGAATGGGAGACCCAGCTCGGAGCAGCCTCCTTCGCCCAACTCCGCGACCTCCTCACACAGCTCTGCACGATCACCTCAACCTCGCCCGCGCAACCACCCGCCAGCCATCAACCCTGACCGCGCGCAGCACTCTCCTCTATCGCGGCCTGCATGCATTAGAGGCCACACGCGCACGACAACCCCGATCTCGGCAACGGCCCTCGGATCCGCACCGAGCGGGTTGCTGCAACCCGAAGCGGCCGCCGAACGCGACGGACACGTCTGCGCCAGCCAAGCGAAGCGGCCACGAGATTGACGTCGCCGGCTCGCTGCGCACCGCCGCCATCCGACACTTTGGTCACGCCCTGGGCGGAGCGTGGCGTCGACGGCATCGTCGGGCGTCGTCCGCTACCGCTTGACGCCGTGGCTGTCGGGTTTAGTGTGCCGTCCGGGCCGTTCAGGACGATGCCGGTATGGGTCAGAACTTCGTGGTGTGTGATCGGGGCCAGACGTTCTTGTTGCCGCCGTCGTAGATGGATTGGTTGCCGGAGGATCATCTCGTTTGGACCGTGCTCGGCGCGGTTGAGGAGATGAACCTTGACGCGTTTTATGGGGCGTATCGAGCGAACGGTCAGGGTCGGGCGGCCTATGACCCGTCGATGGTGATCGCGTTGTTGTTGTACGGGTATGCGATGGGGAATTGTTCGTCGCGAGGGATCGAGCGGGCGTGTGTGGAGGACGTGGCGTATCGGGTGATCACGGCGAACTTGAAGCCTGATCATTCGACGATCGCGGAGTTCCGGGTGCGGCATGAGACGGC
>DATBYI010000496.1:0-11294 GCA_036513815.1 Solirubrobacteraceae bacterium | reverse complement strand
ATCAGGCCCTTGCGGATCGATGCCTCTCCGGGGTTGATGCCGGCCGCCTTGACCCTCACCAGCACCTCGCCGGGGCCGGGCGTCGGTCGCTCGACGTCGACGACGTGCAGGACGTCGATGTCTCCGTACCGATCGAAGCGGACCGCTCGCGGCATCGAACAGGTTTTACCAGGAAGGACTCGCCGGCCTATGAGCCGAGGTAGCGGACGGGCAACGCGCGCTCGCGGGCCCCGCTGCTCCTCACCGTCGAAGTGGGGGCACGCGCTGCCGGGGAGCAGGCCGAGGCCGTCGTGCAGCGGGGCGAGCTGGGAAAGGCCGAACGAATCGGTGACCGATCCCTCGAACCAGCAGTTCATCCCGGCGCTCAGTTCGCACATGACTCAGGGCTGGGCGGTACGCGCGACCTCGTAGTGCGAGACGGACTCGTCGCGCTCGACCAGGAAGCGGTCGTCCTCGGGATAGAACACGGCGACCTCGGGGTCCTCGCCCGCGAAGGCCTTGATCGCGTCCATCGAGTCCCACAGGGTGAACATGAGGAACTCGGTCTTGTCGCCCACGTCGCGGCGGAGCATCCAGGCGCCACGGTTGCCGGGCGTGCCGACATAACCGGCCAGGCCGGTGTCGGCCATGTATTCCGCGTACGCGTCGCCGTCGGTCTTTCTGACGGCGCCCCGCCAGGTGCGGGCGATCATCGGATCCTCCTCGCGTCGAGGGTGTCGAGATCTCGAATTGATACCCGAGTGGGCTCAGGCGTAGAACGAGACGCTGGCCGCCGCCATCCGTGCCGCCACCGAGCGCGCGTTGCTCCCGTACATCGCCGACACGGCGGTCTGGGCGCTTAAGGCCTCGTCGCCCGACGTCTCGTCGGTCTGGCTTTCGCCGTTTTCGACCGTCTCCGCCGGTGCCTCGCGCACGCCCCGCCGCTCCTGAGCACGGCCGGCGCTCGCCCCGCCCGGTGCGAGGGCGCCTTCACCCACGTTGCTCTCAGGGGCCAGCGGCGCGGAGAAGGCCGCGCTGAGGTATGCGTTGAGTGGACTCGCTGATTGGATCGCCACGAAAGCGGTCACTGCTCGGATCGGAAGCCTGCGCCCCCAGTGATCGGCAGCGCCGCCGGGAATCTTCAGCGCCTGGCCAGCACGACCGAGGTCTCAATCTGCCGATCCGGGATCGTCCAGTACTCCCGCAGCAGCGTCGCCGTCCGCTCAGGTCCCACCGGCGAGAAGCCGTGGCGCTCGTAGAAGCGGATCGCCCACTCCGCGGCCGCCCACGTGCCGACGAGCACGGGGCGCCCGGGCGGCACCTGCGCCATCAGGTGCTCGAGCAGGGCCGCGCCCACCCCGGCGCGCTGGCGCCCCGGCGCCACGTAGGCGTGGCGAATCAGCTCGACGTCTCGCACCGGCTGGATGCCCATCACGCCGACGAGCGCCCCGTCCGCCTCGTAACCCCAGAACACGACGCCCGCGGCTAGTTCGGCCGCGAGCTCCTCGGCCGGCATGTAGGGCTCGTGCCAGCGATCGGGCGGAATAACGCCGCGATACGCCTCCGCCGCGAGATTGATGATGCGCAGGATCGCCGCGCGCTCGTCATCGTGGCAGGGCCGGATCGAGCTCATGCGCGTACATTCCCAAAACGTGCCGTGGTCCGAGCACGTGCCCGTGAACGCGATGTCCCGCGAGGGCGAGATCGCGCGCTTCTACGACCGCTGCACAGACCTGATGCGCGAGTTGCTCGACGGGCTCGCCGAGGCTCCCGACCGTCCGCGGCCCTTCCCGCAGATCGAGGACGCGATCGGCTGGCCGCGCCGGCGGATCGCGTCGGTGCTCGGTGGCGCCTGCCGGATGCGCGTGATGGAGTTCGAGGGGCGCCGGCCATACCACTTCCTCGAGCCGCGTTACGCCGCGTCGGGGCGCTGGGAGATGTGGATGGACGGCCGCCAGGCGCGCGTGGTTCAGGCCGAGCGCCGCGCCAGCACCCTCGCCGTCTGAGGCGCCGCCGCCGGCGGCCCGTCGAGCGCGACATCGGTTGGCTGCCCGGCCAGCTGGCCGCCGGAGCACTCCTCGGCGTGGACCACGCGACGCGGGTTGACGATCCCGACCAGGCCGATCAGGCCCCCGAGCGCGACGAGGACCGCAGAGATGCCTATCCCGATGTGGAACGCGTGCACCGACGCGGTTTGCACCGCGTGCGCCACGGTCGCACCGCTCTGCGCGGGGTTGACCCGGGCCAGCGTTTCCTGGCGCGCCTGCGCCACCAAGCTCCGAGCCGTCGGGGACAACGTGACGCCGGCCAGGTGGTGGTCGAGCGTCGCCTTGAACGACGCAGAGATGACGGCCCCGATGCCGGCGATCGCGATCAGCCCCGCCACCCGCGCGATCGCGTTGTTGATCCCCGAGGCGATCCCCGCGTCCCCCTCGTCGGCGTCGGACAGCACGGCTGCGGTCAGCGGCGCGACCGTGGTGGCGAGCCCGAGCGAGAACACGAGGAGCCCCGGCAGCAGGTCGGTGAGGTAGTTGACATGGCCGCCAAGCCGCAGCATCAGCGCGAGCCCCACCGCCGCGGTCAGCGGGCCGAGGCCCATGAACAGGCGAGGACCGAAGCGGTCCGCGAGCCGTCCCATCCGCTTGGACAGCAGGAACATCACGATCGTGGTTGGGATCAGCGCGAACCCCGCCTTCAGCGCGTCGTAGCCGGCGACCTCCTGGAGGAACAGCACGAGCAGGAAGAACGTCACGCTGAGCCCGCCGTACATCGTGAACGTCTGCACGTTCCCGACCGTGAAGTTGCGCCGCTTGAACAGGCTCAGGCGCAGCATTGGGGCTGGGGTGTGTTGCTCCCAGGCGATGAACACGCCGAGCAGCGCAAAGCCTCCGAGCCCGGGCACGAGCACCTCCCAGCTACCCCACCCCACCACGGGCTGCCGGATCAGCGCAAGCACGGGTCCGGCCAGGCCGAGGAACGTCAACCCCGCGCCGACCCAGTCGACCCGCGTGTGCGGCCGTCCCGGCGCACGGGGCGGCACGGCGATCGAGACGATCGCCAGCGTCGCCAGCACGAACGGGACGTTGATGCCGAAGATCAGCCGCCACGAGATCGCGTCGACGAAATAGCCGCCGGCGAGCGGCCCGATCACGGTGGCGATGCCCGACCACGCCGTCCACGATCCGATCGCCCCCCCGCGCTCCTCGCGCGGGAACGCATTCACGATCACCGCCAGCGAGCTGGGCATCAGCAGCGCGCCGAACACTCCCTGGAGCCCCCGGCACACGATCAGGAACCCGATGGTTGGCGAGATCGCGCACAGCAGCGACATCACGCCGAAGCCGCCCACGCCGATCGAGAAGATCCGCCGCTCGCCGAACAGGTCTCCGAGCGAACCGCCGATCAGGATCAACGACCCCAGCGTAAGCAGGTAGGCGTTCGACACCCACTGCTGCCCGGCCAGCCCTCCGCCCAGGTCGCCCCGGATCGCCGGGAGCGCCACGTTGACGGCGCTCGCGTCGAGGCCAGCCACGAACGAGCCCAGGATCGCCGCGACCAGTGAAAGTCGCTTCTGGCGATCCGTCATTCGGTCACGTTACCGCTGCTCGAGCAGCTCCGGTGAAAGCTCGTCGAGCGAGCGCAGGACGATCGTGGCCAGGTTCAGGGCCTCCGGATCCGGCGGGAATTCTCGATTGGGAAACGCGACGACCAGCATTTCCGCGGCCGCCGCCGCGCGCAGTCCGTTCGTCGAGTCCTCGACCGCCGCGGACCTTGCCGGGTCGACGCCCAGGCGGCGCGCCGCCTCGAGGTAGATGTCGGGGGCCGGCTTCCCGTGGGCGACCTCCTCGCCCGAGACCGTCGCGCTTCCGAACACGTCGGCGAGCCCGCTGGCTTTCAGTACCGCGTCGATCACCTCGCGGTTAGCGGACGAGGCGAGGCCCACCGGCCACCGGGCCGCCACCCGCTTGACCGCATCCACCGCGCCCGGGATCAGCGGCAGATGTTGTTCGTAGCCGGCGAGTAGGCGCTCGACGACGCGGTCGCTGATCTCCTCGGGGGCGAGCGCGACGCCGAGCTCGTCGTGCAGGTAGCGAGACCACTCCGGCGCGCTCATCCCCATCATCGCCCGCGTCGCCTCGGGCTTCCAGTGGCCGCCGTTCTCGGCCACGACCGCCCGCCGGGCCGCGTCCCACGCGCCCTCGGAGTCGACCAGGACGCCGTCCTGGTCGAAGAACACCGCCCGCAACTCGTATCGTGTCCCGTCCATGTTCGACCACGTGACGATACGGGTCAGCGATTTCGACGCGTCCGAGCGCTTCTACGCCACCGTGCTCGAGACGCTCGGGATCGAGCAGAGCTCGCGCACCGAGGGGTTCGCGCGCTGGCAGGACTTCATGATCACCGCCACCGACCCGGACCATCCGCCGGCGCAAAGGCTCCACGTCGGCTTCGTGGCTCCCTCGCGTGAGCTCGTCGATGCCTTCTGGCGGGCGGGCACCGACGCGGGGTATCGCGACGACGGCGCGCCCGGGCCCCGGCCGCAGTACGGCGGGGACTACTACGGCGGATTCCTGCTCGACCCCGACGGCAACAGCGCGGAGGCCGTCCACGACGGTGCCCCGCGCCGCGGCGGGATCATCGACCATCTGTGGATCCGCGTCGCCGACCTCGGGCGAGCCCGCGACTTCTACGACACGATCGCTCCGCACGCGGGACTGCGCAAGGATCGGGACACCGACGAGCGCGTCCAGTATCGCGGCGCCACCGGCTCGTTCTCGTTGCTACCGGGTGCGCCCACCGAGAACCTCCATATGGCCTTCACTGCGCTGGATAACGGCGATGTCGAGCGCTTCCACGCGGCCGGCGTCGCGGCCGGCTACGAGAGCAACGGCGAGCCAGGCGAGCGTCGGCAGTACCACCCCGGCTACTACGCCGCGTTCGTTCTCGATCCGGACGGCAACAACATCGAGGTCGTAAATCACAACCGGGCTAAGGCGCCGCCGACCTAATCAATTGGCGTAGGATTCGTGACGTGAGCGACGAGACGATTGCCAACCGGATCGAGAAGCTGGTCACCGAGGAGCACGAGCTCCGCCACCGCGAAGAGTCCGACCGCGACCACGAAGACCAGTTCGAGTCCGATCAAGAACGTCTGCGCGAGGTCGAGATCGAGCTCGACCGCTGCTGGGATCTGCTGCGCCAGCGCCGCGCCCTCCGCGAGGCCGGCGCCAACCCCGACGACGCGCACGTTCGCGACGCGAACACCGTCGAGCGCTACTGGCAGTAGCCCGGGGGCGCCCCGGCGCAGGTAGTCGGCCGCCCGGGTCGTCCGGCCCGCGCTCCGACCTGTAAAACGCGTCAATGCCGCCCGCCCTCCACCGGCCGTGGCCACATAAGCATGCCCACGATGCTTATCTGGCCAGCTCCGACGCCCGGCTGCCTGCTTTTCACGTTTTGCATGGGCGGACCCCGGCGACCGGACGACTCGGGACGCCACGGACCGGACGACTCGGGACGCCACGGACCGGACGACCCGGGACGCCACCGACCGGACGACCCCGGACGCCACCGACCGCCCTCCCTTGACGCGGTTGTCAAGGTGGTGGTGAGATAGCAACGAGGAGACGAGGGCAATGGAGCTAGACGGAATCCACCACATCACCTGCATCACGGCCGACGCGCCGGGCAACGTCGACTTCTACGCGCGGGTGCTCGGCCTGCGCCTCGTCAAGAAGACCGTCAACTTCGACGCGCCTGACGTGTACCACCTGTACTACGGCGACGAGCGCGGCGCGCCCGGGTCGATCCTGACCTTCTTTGAGTTCCCCGACGCGGCCCGCGGCCGCGCCGGCGCCGGGATGATCCACCGGCTGCGGTGGCGCGTGGCCTCGGCCGACGCGCTCGCCTTCTGGAGCGACCGGCTCGCCGCCGAGAACGTCGAGGTCCATCAGGCCGAGGACGCGATCCGCTTCGACGATCCCGAGGGGCTCAACCTCGAGCTCGCTGTCGTCGACAACACCGACGAGCCGCTGATCGCCGACGCATCCGACATCCCGGCCGAGTTCGCCCTCCAGGGCTTCGATGGCGTCCGTGTCTTCGCCCCCAGTCGCGGACAGGAGCACAAGATCCTTACCGAGGTCATGGGGTTCGAGGTAACCGCTCCGGGCGAGTACCGCCTGACCGGCCGCAGGACCGCGACCTACGGTTACGACGACCCGCCTGCGGCGACCGGCGTGCAGGGCGCCGGCACCGTCCACCACATCGCCTGGTGCGATCGTGACGACGAGCACGCCGCGTGGCGCGACCGCCTGATCGAGGCCGGCCAGCATCCCACCCACGTGATCGATCGCCAGTACTTCCTCAGCATCTACTTCCGCGAGCCGCGCGGGGTGCTGTTCGAGCTCGCCACGCCGAGCCCCGGGTTCGCGGTCGACGAGGACCCAGAGCGTCTCGGCGAGGCGCTCCGACTGCCACCGCAGTACGAGCACCTGCGCGACCGCCTCGAGGCCGAGCTGACGCCGCTGAGAAATCCACGAGTGAAGGCCACGAGCCCGTGAGCGCCACCGACGAACTCGTCACGAAGCTAAGCCCGCTCTCAGTCGCCGACACCGTTCAGCGCCTGACCGACGTGACCGCGGCCAAGGGCCTCAAGTTGTTCGCGGTGTTCGACCACAGCGGCGAAGCGGCCGCCAACGGGCTCGAGTTGCGCGACACCAAGGTGGTCGTGTTCGGGAGCCCGGTGGCGGGGACCCCGGTGATGCAGGCCGAGCCGCTCGCCGCGCTCGACCTCCCCCTCAAGGTGCTCGTCTGGGCCGACGGCGAGCAGACGAAGCTCACCTACACCTCGCCGGCGGCGCTGGCCACGCGCTACGGGCTTTCCGATGAGCTTGGGGCGCGGCTCGCCGGGATCGACGCCGTGACGGACGCGGTAATCGCAACCTGAGGCGCCGCCGTCAGGCGCCGCCGACCAACCGATAAAGAATCAAGCGGCGATCGGCGCGGCCACGCGGTCGAACTCGGCCCGCAGCTCGGAAACCAGCGGCGAATCGGAGAGCAGACGCTCGAGTAGCTCCAGACAACGCCGGTAGTGGTTCAAACGGCGCTGGGCGGGCCTGCGCACGGACCGCAGCTCGCGGATCTTCGAGATCTTGTCGGCGGCGAACACCATCAGCGCCTCCGGGCCCGCCGCGGCGACCTGATCGCGCAGCGCCGCCTTCCGCCGTGCGTAGCCCGGGATCTCCGGATCTTCGCTCAGCGCGACCACGAGCCCGGCGGTGTGCGAGCCGAAGCGATCCCGGAGCTCGCCGGCCGAAGCGCCGGCCTTCTCGATCGTGTCGTGCAGCACGCCGGCCGCTACAACGTCGTCGGTCGCACCGGCCCGGTAGAGGAGCCAGGCGACCTCGAGAGGGTGCTCGATGAACGGCGCGCCGTCGGTCTTGCGACGCTGCCCGGCGTGCCGCTCCTCAGCGTAGGCAACCGCCGCTCGCGTCCTGGGAAGGCGCACCAGCAGATCGGAAATGCGTCGTCGACCGGCCACCGGCGGCGAGAGTGTATGCGAACCCGGAATTTACGAGGATTTTTTTCGGTGCCGCCCGGCCACCGGGCCCGCCATCGAGCGAGAGGTCAGTGCGCGGCCGGCGCCGCCGCGGCGGGCTCCGGCTCGGGCTCGCGCGCCGGCGGCATGGGGACGCCGGCGGCGGCGTAGGCGGCCGGGGCGTCGAGTGTTTCGGCGAGCAGGAGCGCGCGGGCGAGGCTCTCGAGTTGGTCGCGGTGGGTCGTGAGCATCTCGGTGGCCTCGCCGTGAAGATGCTCGACGAGCTGCTGGACCTCCTGGTCGATCAGCCACTCTGTCTGCTGCGAGACCTCGCTGGAGCCGGGCAGGAGCGGACCCTGGCCGTCCTGCGGGAGCAGGGTGAGCGGCCCGAGCTTCTCGCTCATCCCCCAACGACCCACCATCGACCGGGCGATCTGGGTGAGCTGCTGGATGTCGGATTCGGCGCCCGTCGTGATCTTGTCGTAGACGACCTCCTCGGCCGTGCGGCCTCCGAGTGCGACCTTGATCTTGGCCTCGAGGTCCTCGCGTGAGTAGGACACCACGTCGGCGTCGGGGGTCGACAGCGTTACTCCGAGGGCCTGGCCGCGGGGAATGATCGAAACCTTCCGTACCGGGTCCGCGCCCGGGGTGAGCATCCCGATCAGGGCGTGGCCGGACTCGTGGTAGGCCGTCCGCTCGCGGTCCTCCTTGCTGAGCAGGATCCCTCGCGGCGCCCCAAGGAGGATCTTCTCGAGCGAATCGGTGAAGTCAGCGTTCTGCACCTTGTCGTGGTTGCGCCGCGCCGCGAGCAGCGCCGCCTCGTTGCACAGGTTGGCCAGATCGGCCCCGACCATCCCCGGTGTGGACGACGCGATCGATGAGAGATCGACGTCGGGGGCGAGCGGGATTGAGCGCACGTGAACCTCGAGGATCTTCAACCGACCGTTCCGGTCGGGCGGCTGCACGGCGACTCGGCGGTCGAACCGTCCGGGGCGGAGCAGGGCCGGGTCGAGGATCTCCGCCCGGTTGGTCGCGCCGATCACCACGACCGCCTGGCTTGACTCGAACCCGTCCATCTCGGTCAGGATCTGATCGAGCGTCTGCTCGCGCTCGTCGTTGGCCCCGGTGACCGAGATCGAGCCCTGGCGCGAGCGCCCGATCGCGTCGAGCTCGTCGATGAAGATGATCGACGGCATCGCCTCCTTGGCCTTGGCGAACAGGTCGCGCACGCGCGCGGCGCCGACCCCGACGATCGCCTCGATGAACTCCGAGGCGGCGATCGAGAAGAACGCGGCGTGGGCCTCACCGGCCACCGCGCGCGCCAGCAGCGTCTTGCCAGTACCTGGCGGTCCGTACAAAAGGACGCCATGCGGCATCCGGCCGCCGAGCTTCTCGTAGCGCTCGGGCTCCTTGAGGAAATCGACGATCTCGGTCAGCTCGGCCTTCGCCTCGTCGATCCCCGCGACGTCGTCGAATGTCACCCGGATCTTCTCCGGATCGGCTCGCCGCGCCTGCGAGCGCCCGAACGCCCCCAATCCGCCGAGCCCGCCGCCGCCCGCGGCTTGTGCACGGCGGATCCCGTAGTAGATCAGCCCGAACAGGAGCAACGTGGGCAGGAACCCGACGATCAGCGTGACGAGTATCGACGTGCCCTTGTTCGGATTGTTCGCGTTGACCTGAACGCCCTTCGAGACCAGCGTTTCGGTCAGCTCGTTGGTGTTCCAGAACGATGGGACCTGCGTCGAGAACAGCGTCGTCGGCGTGGCCTTGGTGTCGTTCGTCGGGTAGCGCACCTTGGCCTTGAACGTCCCGTTGATCGCGCCGCTCGTCGCGGAGATCGACGACACCTGACCCGCGTTGAGCTGGTTCAGGAAGTACGGACTGAAGGGCACCTTGACCCGTGGCTGGCCCGCCGGCTGGAACACCAGGACCGACAGCCAGTTCAGGGCCAAGAGGACGACGAAGAAGAGCCACAGCCCGCGCCACCGGTGCGGAGGCGTCGGCTTGTGCTCGTCCGGGGTCCCGCGGCCGTCCGGCGCTGGAGCCACCCGCCACCCCTGGCGATCACGCGGCAGATTCGGCTGAGGGACCGCCTTGTTCCCGGTTTCTTTGGTCCTAGGGGTGAGATTCGAGTCGGTCACTGACACTCATTCTGTCGCCTATGAAGCTTGAGGACATAAAACCAGCTAACGGCGAGGAGCGGGCGGCATTAAGCTGACCCCCAGCGGGTGCTTACACATCGTCCGATCAGGAGCAGAGCATGGCATCAACCACGCAGGCGCATCTTCCGGCCCTCGCCGATCCGCATCAACGCGACGACGTCGGCAATCAGATGCAGGCGACGCTGGTGGAGCTGGTCGACCTCTCGCTGTTGGGTAAGCAGCTGCACTGGAGCGTCGTCGGGCCACACTTCAAGCCGCTGCACGAGCAGCTCGATGAGTTCGTCGACTCGTGGCGAGAGCTCTCGGACACGGTCGCCGAGCGGGCGGTGGCCCTGGGCTACTACGTCGATGGCCAGAGCGCGGCGGTCGCCGCGGGCAGCGGGCTGGCTCGTCTCGAGCGCGGCGCGCTCGACGGCCACGTGGTCGTGCGCGAGCTCGCCGAGCGGCTGAACGACATAGCCGACCGAGTCCGCGAACGGATGGATCGCATGGGGGACATCGACGCCGTGAGCCAGGACGTGCTGATCGACGTCCTCCGTGCGCTCGAGAAGCAGCTGTGGATGATCCGCGTCCAGACCGGGCCCGCGGCCGGCTGAGTCGATGTCGCCGATCTCGCGTGGGTTCATGGGAAGGCGTCGGCCGACGGCCGACCCTTCCCGCCTGCCGCCGGGCCAGTACCTGGAGCGCGGCTTCCCGGTGCTCTCGGCGGGTCCCACGCCCCACACCCCGCTCGATCAGTGGAGCTTCCGGATCGACGGCGTCGTGGACAAGTCGATGTCGTGGACGTGGCCGGAGCTGCTCGCGTTGCCCGCTGAGACGCCGACCGTCGACATCCACTGCGTGACCAAGTGGTCGAAGTTCGACACGCGCTGGAAGGGCGTGTCGGTCGACACGCTGCTCGAAGGGGTCGGCACGGAGGCCGGCTACGTGACCGCCTTCTCCGACGGCGGCTACACAACGAACCTCGGCCTCGACGACCTCACCGACGGCAAGGCGTGGGTGGCCTACGAGTACGACGGCGGTCCCCTTCCCCCGGAGCACGGCGGCCCTGCGCGCCTGCTCGTGCCTCATCTGTACTTCTGGAAGAGCGCCAAGTGGGTACGAGGACTGACGCTGACGGTCGATGACGAGCCGGGGTTCTGGGAGAACTACGGCTACAACAATCACGGCGACCCATGGCTGGAACAGCGCTACCAGGGGGACTAGGTGGGGCGCGTGGGGCGGGATTTGTCGGCGGCGCCTGACGGCGGCGCCTCGGGTCTGGCGCCCTCGAAGTGGCAGCTCGCCACCGTCGTCGAGCTTCAGGTCGAGACCGGGCGGGTCACGAGCCTCGTGCTCGACCCGCCGGAGTGGCCGGGCCATCGCGCCGGCCAGCACGTCGACATCCGGCTGACGGCCGAGGACGGCTACGTCGCCGAGCGCAGCTACTCGATCGCCTCCGCCCCGGAGGACGAGCACCTCACGCTGACCGTCGAGCTCCTCGACGACGGTGAGGTCTCCCCGTACCTCGTCGAGGAGCTCCGGCCGGGGGATCAGCTCGAGCTGCGCGGGCCGATCGGCGGCTACTTCCTGTGGGAGGAGTCGCTGGGCGGGCCCGTCGGGTTGATCGGCGGCGGGTC
>DATBYI010000495.1:0-3066 GCA_036513815.1 Solirubrobacteraceae bacterium | reverse complement strand
TTCGGCGAGCTGACCGCGCTGGGCAAACGACCGCACTCACCATACTTCGGAACCGCGGACGCCACCCCGCTGTTCTTGGTCCTCCTCGACGAGTACCACCGGTGGTCCGGCGACGATGACCTCGTCCGAGCGCTGGAGCCTAACGCGCGCGCGGCCCTGGCCTGGATCGAGGACAGCGGGGATCGCGACGGCGACGGATACGTCGAGTACGAACGCCGCAACCTGCTCACCGGCCTGATCAACCAGTGCTGGAAGGACAGCTGGAACTCCATCCAGTTTGCCGACGGGACGCTCGCGCACGGACCGATCGCGACCTGCGAGATCCAGGGCTACGTCTACGACGCACAGCGTCGCTCTGCGCGCCTCGCCCGCGAGGTATGGAATGACGACGCGCTTGCCGCCCGGCTCGACCGCCGCGCCGAGGATCTGCGTGCGTCGTTCGCTCGCGACTTCTGGATCCCGGATCGTGGCCACCACGCCCTCGCCCTCGACGGCGACAAACGCCAGGTGGACAGCCTGACCTCCAACATCGGTCATCTGCTGTGGTCGGGAATCCTCGACGACCACCAGGCGGCCAGCACCGCCGAGCGGCTCCTCGACCAACAGCTCTACTCCGGCTGGGGCGTCCGCACGCTCGGCGCCAACGAGGGCGGCTACAACCCACTGGGTTACCACACCGGGACGGTCTGGCCGCATGACAACTCCCTGATCGCCGCCGGGCTCGCTCGGTACGGACACCACGATGCGGCGGCCACGATCGCCTCCTCGATCCTCGCCGCCGCGCCGTACTTCGAGCATCGTCTGCCCGAGGTCTTCGCCGGCTTCCCGTTGCCACTGACGTCAGTGCCGGTGGAATTCCCCACCGCCTCGCGTCCCCAGGCGTGGGCCGCGGGGGCGCCACTACTGCTCCTGACGACGCTGCTCGACCTCGAACCCGGATACACCGACGTCGAAGCAGACCTCCCCGGTCCAATCGGTCACGCCACCATCAGCCGGCAGGCGGGTCGCTGATGCGCGCTAGCAGCCCCCACGGCTAGCGAGCATCTGTCTGTTTAACCAGACTCGGCGACCTCGGGGTCGTGCTTGTAATTGGCGTTTCTGCCGCCTTGGACGAGTCGGCCCGTTAGGCGTGGCAAGGTTTATCCCGTAAATGCGTCCTTTGAGTTGCATTTGGTCGGGATCGGAGTACTGTCGACGCCGCTGAGGTTTAGCCGCACTGTCCCCGGGCGGTGCAGCCGGGCATCATGGCAGGGAACGAAGCGCGCTCGCGGCGGCCCGTGGCGGCCTGTGGGGGTGTTGCCAGGACAACATCCGCCCCATGACGGGAGTGATGATGCCGCACGCACCGCGCGCCGATCTTAGCCACGCATTCCGCGCCGATCTTAGCCACGCATTCTGTAGTTATTGCGGGTACCCACCGATGAGCTCCTGGCGTACCCGTCCCCATCGGGTGTGTAGGCGCTGCGAGATGGGGGTGGTTCTGCAGGCGCAGTCCGGGGCAGGGCCACGCTACGACACCCCCTTTGTGATCGTCGATCGGCAGCTTGCGGTCCAGGCGGTCTCACGCCATGCCGAGGTGGCGCTGTCGATCGAGGAGCCCGCCGGCCTCGGTGCGCCGCTCGAGAAGTTCCTGATCTGCAACGACGGCGGCCACGACGGGGGCGAGCTGGCCGCACTCGTCGAGCTCGCCTTCGCTGGCGCCGAGCCGTCCAGCACGCTCGAGCTCCGCACGGTCGCCAACCCGGAGATCCGCCTTCGAGGGCGGGTCACCATCTGCGGCCCCCCACGGGGCGCGCTGCTCATACTAACCCCGCTCGCCTGGCGGTCAACGGCCTCCCCAAACAGACGACTTGCCACCATCGGCGAGCTCATCGGCGTTGGTGGCCCCGACAGCGCGGCATGAGCGGGCGCGAACTGGGCGCGACTGCGCCCGGATCCCACCGGGCGGGCGGCCAGCCGCCTCCTCGGCTCCCAACGACGGATCGGAAGAACTGGTGAAACCCATCGCAGCCCTTTTCCTCGTCATCGCGTTGATGGTTCCGGGAACCGCGTTGGCCACCGGCAGCTCGACGTGCCAGGCCTATAACCCACAGACCTGCAACGCCCTGTCAACCACACAGCACAGCGCGACGAATTCGGGATCGCTTCCATTCACGGGCCTCGACGTGGTTCTGCTACTCATCGGCGGCGGCACCCTGATCGGAACCGGGCTGGTCGTCCGCGCGCTCACCCGCCGCGTCAACTGATAGCCGATCAAACGTCGGAGTGATGCTGCACGCAATCGGAGTACGCGTATCAGTCTTTGACCCGATCGTTCCCGTCGCCTCAACCGGATGCCAACGTCTTTTGCTTGTATGGCCTGGCGAAACCACCCAGAAAGCGCGATGATGGGGAGATGAAGCGTCGTGACGACGAGAGCCAGTTCTACCGCGAGATCATCGGCCGAGCCAAAAGGGTTCGTGAGCGCGCCGCCGAGTCGCTAAGGCTGTCCCGCCGCCGCGCAAGCGACAAGGAAAGCGTCCGAGCCGCGCCAAAATCGCGGCGGAAGCCCTGAGCGCCGCCCGACATCGTCTTCAGGCGCAGGCTCGGGTTCCGTGTATCTCACGACGAGTGACGTCCCGCTGGGTTATTAGCGCCGGGCGAGCCGGCGCCCACTCTCGGTGTCGGGCGGGACGTAGTTGAGCTCGTAATGGTGATAGAGCGCCGACTCGTCGGCCTGCGACAGCTCTTCGCCGTGCTGGTCGATGTTCGGGGCTGACTTGACTTGCTCCTTTGTCACCGCGACCTGCAGGTCGTCAGGACCGATTGTGATCCCGCCCAACGGCACAAAGGTCAAGTGGCGGCCGATCAACCCCTCCTTCACGGTTGCGAACTGGGGCTCATCGTTCTCAACGTCGACGTAGACGTCTTGCAACTTGCCGATCCTCTCCCCCTCGCTATCGAGCAGCATCTTGCCGTGCCACTCCGCGATGTTCCAGCTCGAGCCCTGCTGGCCCTCGGTCATCGTCGAACCTCCTCGTGTTCCCACACTGTCTGACCTATCAATGTTACGACCGGCTCACTACA
>DATBYI010000494.1:0-2251 GCA_036513815.1 Solirubrobacteraceae bacterium | reverse complement strand
GCGCCAGCGTGGCCAGCTGCTCGAACCATCCGGCGCTCGCGAGCTGCGCGCTCGAGCTCGCCGGGTCATCGATGACCGTCTGCGCCTGATTGAGATCGGTGGCGAGCTGTCCAGCGTCCGCCGGCGGGGTGGCGGGGAGGGCAGACGCGATCGACGGGCTCCGGCGGATGGCCGGCCTTGTCTCTGGGTGTGTCGGCACGTCGGGGCGGTTCGCACCGATAAGGCCGGCCAGGAGGGCCGCGAGCACCGCCACCCCTCCGACGAGCGCGCTCATGCGAGGTTTTCGATCTCGACGGGTTCGATCTGCTCGGCCGGCGGCAGCTCGAAGCCGAACACCTGGGCGTAGAAACTGAGCTCGGCCTCGAGCGCGCGGCGAATGTGGGCGGCTTGGCGAAAGCCGTGCTGCTCGTCCTGGAAGACCAGGTACGCCACCGGTGCGCCGTTGGCCCGCAGCGCCGACACGATCATCTCGGACTGGCTGAGCGGCACGACGGGATCCTCGGCTCCGTGCAGCACGATCAGCGGCCGGTGCAGCTCATCCAGGTGGTGGATTGGCGAGCGCTCGACGTAGCGCTCACGTTGCTCGGGGTAGGGACCGATCAGCCGGTCGAGGTACCGGCTCTCGAACTTATGCGTGTCCTCGGCGAGCACCTCGAGGTCGGCGATCCCGAAGCTGTCCGCGCCGGCGGCGAATGGGGTGTCGGCGCGCGCCAGCGAGGCGAGGACGGTGAAGCCGCCCGCCGAGCCGCCGCTGATGCACATGCGTCCCGCGTCGACCCGGCCTTCGCCTGCGAGGTGGCGTGCCGCGGCCAGGCAGTCCTCGACGTCGGCCACGCCCCAGTTCCCGCGCAGCAGGTTTCGGTATTCGCGCCCGTATCCGCTCGAGCCGCGGTAGTTGACGTCGACGACGGCGAATCCGCGCGTCGTCCAGTACTGGATCCCAACTTGCAGCTCGGGGTAGGCCTGCGCGGTCGGTCCGCCGTGGATCATCACGAGCAGCGGCGGAAGCTCGTCCGCCGGCGCGGCCACGTCGCAGTTGACGGGCTCGTACAAGAGCGCGTGAGCGCGCGCCGACCCGGTCGTGGGGAAGTCGATCGGCTCGGGCTGAGACAGATACCCCCGGGTGATTCCGTAGGGGCCGAGGTCGCGGGGCGGGCGGATCACCTCGATCCGGGGTGGGTCGTCGTCGAGCCGGATGCGCACGATGGCCGACTCCGCCACCGGGCTGGCGGCGATGGCGACGACGTCGTTCTCACACGATACGCGTAGATCGTCGACGACCGAAAACGGCGTCGGCAGGGCGGCCGAGGTCCCGTCGACGCCGCGCACGGCGAGACTGTCGTAGCTGTCGCGCGTGGCCGCGTAGACGATCCGCCCATCGGGCAACGTGCCGTAGCGCGCGCCGCCCAGGCTCCAGGTCGGCAGCCCGATGTCGGCGTCGGTCTCGACGAGCGTCTCGACGCGGCCGTCCACCGGGTCCCACCGGTACAGGTTCCACCAGCCGTTGCGGTCGCTGATGAACACGAGCGATCCGTCGGCCTGCCAGGCGGGCTCGAGCACTGACTCCTCCGGTCCGCCGGCGATCGTGGTCTCCGCGCCGCTGTCGAGCAGTCGAACCTTCAGGCGGGTGCCGTCCCACGGCATGTTGGGGTGATCCCATTCGATCCAGCACAGGCGCCGGGAATCCCGGCTGAAGCGCGGGTGCGCGACGAAGTCAGGGCCGGTGACGATCGGGGTGGGGGAACTTGGGCGGTCGGGGTCGAGGATGACAAGCTCGTTGACCACATCGATCGCGCCGCGTCCACCGGCGGGGTGGTGCTCGTGGATGCAGACGAGCTGGGCGCCGTCCGGCCTAACGTCGCCGTCGGCGTAGCGATCGGCGCCCGGCGTCTCGGGCTCGGGTGTGAGCGGGACCGGGCCCTCACCGCCGACGCCGGTCCCGAGTCGATACAGCCGCTGGTCGGACCAGTTGGCGAACCAAACGACGCGATCGCGCGTCCACCACGCCGCGCCCCCGTACTCGTGGACCCGCGAGCGCGCGCTGAACCCGTCTGGCAGCAACTCGGTCGTCTCCCCGCCGGCTGACCGGCGGACGAGCTGGATCCGCCCACCCTCCTCGGGACGGCTCTCCGACCAGACGAGGTCGGCTCCGTCGACCGCGATCCCGCCCAGGCCGGTGGCCGAGGCGAGCACCACCTCCGCTGTGAGCGGAGTCGGCCACGATCCGTATGGGATCTCCTTGCCGTGCCTC
>DATBYI010000493.1:0-16348 GCA_036513815.1 Solirubrobacteraceae bacterium | reverse complement strand
GACTCAGCCGCCCGGCAGCGAATTGAGCTGACTGGTGAGCCAGCTGCTCGTCGACTGACTCTGCGACAGCGCCGCTTCCATGTTCGCGAACTCCGTGACGAGCTCTTGTTCCTTCTCGGCGTTGGCCGCGGTCATGTTGCTGATCTGAGTGGTGATGTAGCTGTTCTGGGAGTCGTCTCCCTGAATCCGCGTGGTGATGTCACCACCGGGCGCCGCCTCGTTGTTGACGAGGTTCGAGAAATTGATCGACCAGCTACGGAGCATCGACTGCACGCCGCTCGCGTCAGTCTGAAGCGCGCTCGTGAGCGTGCTGGTGTCGAGCGTCAGGTCGCCGTTCAACGAGTTCTGCGACACCGCGCCGGTGCCGGTGGTCGCGCCCGTGCTCACGCCGATGTCGAGCATGCTGGTCGTGCTGCCGGTGAGACCGCTCAGGGTGGTGTCCATCTGCTGGCGCATCGAGGTGAGGAACTGGGTGAGGTCGGAATCACCGTACAGCGTGCCGACCGTCGGGTCCGAGCTCGACGGCGTCGTCGACAGCTGGGTCTGGATCATCGAGACGGCCGAGTTGTAATCGGTGACGAACTGCTGGATCGCGGTCTGGACGTTGCTTGCGTTGACCGTGGGCGATCCGACGTTGACGGTGATGGGGGTCGAGCCGGTCAGCCCGTTCAGGCTGAGACTGATGCCGGGGATCGTCTGCTGCGCGCCTTGGCCTTCGGTGGGCGTCGAGCCTGTGCCGAGCGCCGCGCCGCTGATGGTGTTCGAGGACGAGTAGTAGGTGTTGCCGTTGATCGTGTACTGGGCGTCGGTTCCGGCGATGTCGTTGCCGGTGTCGGTCAGCGCGCCGGCCGTGTCCGAGACCGCGATGTAGCCGCTTGCAGGCGGCTGGCCGGTCTGGCGGTCCGAGAGGACGATCGTGGCAGGACCGCCGTTGCTCGACTCCTGCGTGACCGTCGCCCACACGCTCGCGTTCGAGTTGGAGTTGATGGCGCTGGCCAGGCTGTCGGCCGAGGCGCCGGCGGCGAGTGAGATCTGCTGACCGTCGATCGTGATCGTGTCGGCCGAGCTCGGGCTCGTGAACGAGAACGTGCGCTGGGAGGCGCTCGCCAATGCCTGCACGCTGACCTGGTAGGAGCCCACCACGGCGCCGGCGCTCCCGACGGCGGAGGCTCCGACCAAGGTGGAGTTGGTCGAGGTGACGGTCTGGGTTGGGGTGAACAGCGACGAGCTACCGAGCGCCTGCGCGTCGTTGGCGACGGTCTGTAGCGCGTTCTGGATGTTCGTGAGCTGCGTGTTCATCGCCGTCAGCCCACTCGACTGGTTCTGCAGGTTGGTCACCTGCTGCTGGTCGGACGCCATCAACGCGGTGACGATCGCGTTGGTGTCCAGCCCGGAGGCGAGCCCCGTGACCTGCATCGGGGTGCTGCCGCCGAGCGACGTCAAGCTGTCGCCGGTGGCGTACTGGCTTGAGCTGGTGGCTGAAGTGCCGGAGCTGACGGGTGAAGTCGACATGGCTTTGTTCTTTACTCGGCGCGGAGCCGGTTGGGCTTTACATGGTCAGGCGTGACTCGACGGTCACTGTGGGTTCGACGGGAGCGGTTGTCCGGACGCGACGTCGAGCGCCGTGCTGGCCGGAACGGTGAACAGCAGATTCCCGTGCACGTCGTGGACCTCGACGCTCAGCTTGCCGGTGGCTTCATTGACCTTGAAGCGCAGCTCACTTCCCGAGGCCTGGAGGTTGTGGTAGGCCTGGTTGGCGACTCCCATCGCGTCCTCGACTTCCGGCGGAGGGCTCGCGGGGATCGTGTCGACGGTGACGGTGTCCCCGGCGCCAGTCGCCTGGGTGGGGGCCGCAGCCGCAGCTCGAGCCGTCTGCGTCGTGGCGGGCGCGGGCGTCCTGCCCACAGAACCGATATCAAAACTCATTGCATTCCTCCTTGGATGCGCGGTTCCTACCTTGAAGACGGGATCCGTTCCCGTTCAGGTGGGGTAATCGAGCGCGCCCGGAAGAACTTGAGCGTCTTCTAATCCATCCGTCGAGTCGTCCAGTGGCGCCGCGTCGGGCTAGCTCACCCCCACGGGCGCGGCTGCCGGTGCTGGGGAGCAGCGGGCGAGGAGCTCCCCGGCCGCCACGCTGCTTGGATCATGGCGCAGCGCCTCGGCCGCGAACACGGCGCCGCCCTCGCGGTCTCCGTGGGCCGACGCGACGCGCGCCAGACCCAAGAGCGCGCGGGCGTCGGGACGGGACTCGCAGACCGCCATCCATTCCTGCGCCGCCGAGGCGAGGAAGCCGTGCGAGAGGTACATCGAGGCGAGCTGCTCGCGGCGCTCGCGGAGGGGGAGGGCGGAGCGTTCGAGCAGCACGGTGACCTTCTCGAACGCCTCGAAGTCGTGGGCGCGCAAGAGCGTCTCCAGGATGACGCCGAGCAGCGGGGTGGCGGCGACCGGCAGGCTGCGAGGCTCTTCCACGCCACTCGCGAGCTCGAGCCAGCCGGCGAATACGTCGAGCTGGGCCGGGGGAACGCCGGCGTGGGCGGCGCGGGTGCTAGCGGCGCGTGCCCCGTCGAGATCCCCGGACGCGATGCGTCCCCAGAGCTCGATGCGGCCCGCCAGGGCGGCGAACGCGTCGTCCTCGGAAATGTGAGCGGCCTCGTCGGCGGCCTCGGAGTATCGGGCCTGATTCAGGAGCGACTCGGCGAGCCTCACCCGCGCCTGGGCGCTGCCCGGACGGCTCCGGAGAACCGCGCGGTACTCGGTCTCGGCTCCGGCCATCTGGCCGTGACGGTAGAGGGCGCCCGCGAGCATGAACCGCGCGTCGGGCCGGACGCTCGGCAGGCGGGACTCGATCTGTTCGACGATCTCACCCGCCGCCACACCGCTGCGGAGCAGGGCCGTCGCGTAGGGGTCGATGACGCCGATGAAGTCGGGATGCTCGGCGAGGCACCATTCGAGCAGCTCGCGAGCGCGGTCGAGCTCGCCGCGACGCACGTAGAGCTCAGCCAGTGAGATCCGGGGGAGATACGTGCCCGCCCCGCTGGCGGCGAGGTAGCGAGCGGGGGCGTCGCCCATCTCGAGGCAGCGCTCCCAATAGGCGATCGCGTCGTCTTCCCGGTCGAGTGACAGCGAGGCGAGGGCCTGGGCGAAAACGAGGTCGGTAAAGCCGGGGAATAGGCGCAGGCCGTCGCGGGCACGTGTGATCGCCTCCTCCGGACGGGCACAGTGCCGGAGCGCCGTGACCAGCCGCTGGACGAGGGCGGGGACATAGTCGCTGCCTTCCTCGTTGCCTGCCTCGACGAGGGTCCAGGCCCGCGTGAACTCGGTCAACGCGCGATCGTGGTCGCCGAGCACCGCGTATTCGGTGCCGAGGTTGAAGTGCATGAACGCGGACGGCGCGCTCTCGGCGGCCTGGGCCTTGAGAAGCTCGAGGTTGCGGCGTGACTTCTCCTTGGCGTCGCGCACCGCCCCGAGGTAGCCATAGTGGTCGATCCTGACCGAGCTCTGCTCAACCCGGCCGGCGGCGTAGTAAGGGACGTGCTGGCCGATCTGCTCGTGGAGCCGTCCTTCGAAGCGGTAGTGGGCCCGGTTGCGGAACACGCGCAGGGCGTTGTTGGTGACCGCGCCGCCCTCGCCGAGCTCACCGGTGTAGCTCGTCTCGACGAGGTAGAAGGCCTCGCGCCAGACGCGGCCGGTCAGTGCTCGCAGGCGTTCGACGTCATCGGAGAGGAGCACCTCGTCGGCGTCGAGATAGATGATCCAGTCGCCCGTGGCGGCGTCGAACGAGGCGTTGCGCGCGTCCGAGAAGGAGCCCGTCCACTCGCGTTCGATGACCTTGGCGTCGAACTCGCGGGCGATCTCGATCGTTCGGTCTTGGGATCCGGTGTCGACGATGATGATCTCGTCCACCGCCGGCGCCACGGCGGCGAGGCAACGGGGCAGCATCTCCTCCTCGTCGCGGACGATCATGCACAGGCTGAGCGTCATCCCCGTGGCCGGCTGGGCCCGCCCGGCGAGCTTGCGCGCGTGCGCAGCGAGGGCGGGGACGGCGCTGTGGAGCGGCTTGCCGGGCCGCATGGTCTTGCGCCGCCGCCCGAGCTCCTGGAGGTTTCGCTTCAGATGGGGCAGCGCGGGGTCGAGACGGTGCGCGGCCTTGAACATGGCCTCGGCCGCCTCGAGGCTCCACAGCTCGTAGAGCGCGACGCCGGCGTAGTTGAGCAGGACGGGTTCGCGCGCCTCCTCCTCGAGCGCGGCGAGCGCGGCCTTGGCGACCGTGACGAACAGTCGCGTGGCCTGCGTCTGCGAGGTGGTCTTGCCGGCGGCGGCGAGTCCTTCCTCGAGCAGGAGCACCCGCGCGTGGTAGCGGGCATGGACGTCGTCGTACTCGGTGGCGCGGTCGAAGAGCGCCTGGTAGCGCTCGAGCTGGTTGATCGCGAGCTGGAGGCGGGCCTGTTCACGCAGCGCCTTGCCGAACGCTTCGCCGACGCGGGTGGCGGATGCGCCCGTCAGCGCCAGCGCCGTGGCCTGATCCGGGACGCGCGAGATCGCGCCGCCGTCGGGGGTTGCGGCAGGGTCTTCGGGTGTGGGTGTGCCGGTAAGGCGAAGGGCCATGCGAGGGAACCACCTTCCGAGGGGGAGGGCTTCCGGGTTGATCGGCAGCCCAGGCGGCGACTTGAGTCGGATTGTCGGCGGCGAGTGCTGGCGGCGCCTCATGAGCGCCCGCGGCGAGTGCTCGGCGGCGCCTCAGGAGCGCCGGCGCCAGTTACCTGGATGCGCCGGCGTCGAGCCGGTAGGCCCACGCCAATGTCTCCGCCACCGCGGTCCACAGCGCGGGCGGCACCTCGTCGCCCAGGTCGAGCGTGGCGAGCGCCTCGGCCAGCGCGGGGTCGTGCCGGACCGGGACGCCCGCCTCGTGCGCGGCCGCGAGGATCCGGTCGGCGATCAGGCCGGCGCCGGTGGCGACGACCTCGGGGGCGTGGCCGCCCTCCTCGTAGCGGAGCGCGGTGGCGCGCCGGCGGGGTGGCTGGTCGCGGTCAGGCATACACGTTGAGCGGCTCGCGGCGCGCGGTGACGTCGACCGCCACCGTCCGGCCGACCGCGTCGGACAGCGCCGCCTGAAGGGTTCCCGCGGCGTCCCGCGCCCGCTCGACCGGCGCGCCCGCGGAGAGCGTGGCGGTGAGGCGGAGCGACTCCGGGTCGAGATCGAAGCGGAGATCGATCGGGCCGAGTGCGGGGGCGTCGTAGCGAAGGGCGAGCGTGTGGCGACCGCTTCCTTGGGCGCCGCCGCCCGGCGTCGGCTCGCCTGAGTCTTCGTCGCGCTCGACGACGCGCAGGACGCCGCCACCGGGGAGGTTGGCGGCTGCCGACGCGGCGGCGCCGGCCGCCGTCGGGTCGGCCATGCTGAGCTCCACCCGCTCGGCGCTGACTTGGCGGACGGTCAGCCGCAGCTCCTGTCCCGCCTCGACGTCCTTGGGAAGCTCGGCCTCGAGGGTCGTGCCCGCGATGTTCAGAGACCCGCGCCCCTTGCCGTCGGCGGCGACCACGCGCGCCATCAGCGCCCGGCCGGGAACGATCTTCAGCTCGGTCCCGAGGACGGCCTTGATCAGACGAATGTCCACGGCGATGGGATCCATGCCTCAAGGATCATGCCCGACGGGCGACTATCGAGGGACGATGGACACCGGCCTTTACATCGCAGCGTCGGGGATGCTCGCCCAGCAGGTTCGCGAGGATCAGCTGGCGAACGATCTGTCGAACGCCTCGACCCCCGGTTACAAGAGCGACTCGTCGGTCCAGTCGTCCTTCGGGGCGATGCTCCTCTCCAACACCGCCACCGGGCAGCAGATCGGCACGATCGACACCGGCGTGCAGCTCGGAAGCCCGGTGACCAACCTCACGCCGGAGACGCTTTCTTCGACCAACCAGCCACTCGACTTCGGCATCGCCGGGTCGGGCTTCTTCGCCGTCCGTACCGCGCAGGGTGTCCGCTACACCCGTGACGGGCAGTTCCAGGAGAGCTCGAAGGGACTGCTCACCGACGGCCAGGGCGACCCGGTGCTCTCCCAGAACGGTGCGACGATCACGGTCAGCACCCAGGGTACGGTCCCCGCCTCATCGCTGGGCGTGTTCAACGTCACCAACGTGGCCAAACAGGGCGACAACCTCTTCACCGGCACGGCGGCCGGCCGCGGGACGGGCACGGTCAAGCAGGGCGAACTCGAGAACTCGGCCGTGGACCCGGTGATGACCATGACCAACATGATCTCCTCGCTGCAGACCTACCAGGCGGGCGAGAACGCGATCCAGACAATTGACAACACGATGCAGGAGAGCGCCCAGTCGGTCGGGTCGCTCACGGGCTGAGGAGGACGTTAGATGCTCGAAGGTCTCTATTCCGCCGCCTCCGGCATGGAAGCCCAGCAGCAGCAGTTCGACGCGATCTCGAACGACATCGCGAATGTCGACACGCCGGGCTACCAGTCGACGATCGTCGGCTTCCACGACCTTCTCTACTCCAACGGTGAGTACGGCTCGAACGTGCCCACGGGGGCCGGGAGCGCGGCACAGGTGGTCGGCCACGACCAGAGCCAGGGCGCGATCGAGCAGACCGGGCAGCCGCTCGACGTCGCGATCCAGGGCCAGGGCTTCCTCGAGGTGCGCCGCCAGGACGGCACGATCGGCCTGACGCGCGACGGCTCGCTTCAGCTGAATGCGAAGCGTCAGCTCACTACGGATACCGGGTTGCTCGTCCAGCCTCCGATCACGATTCCGTCCGGCGTCCCCACCGATCAGATTTCGATCGGCTCGGACGGCACCGTGCAGGCGGCGGGGAAGACCGTCGGCAAGCTCTCTCTCGTCAACGTGCCGGCGCCCGACGGCCTCGTGGCCGACGGCGACGGCGTGTTCAGCGCGACCGCCGGAAGCGGCGCGATCGCCACGGCCAAGAGCGCGTCCCTTCAGCAGGGCGCGCTCGAGGGGTCGAACGTCAACATGGGCGACGAGATGGCCAAGATGGAGACCGCCCAGCAGGAGTACGCGATGGGCAGCCAGGCGATCCAGTACCAGGCCCAGATGCTCCAGATCGCGAACTCGATCAAGCCATGAGCATCCTCTCGGCAGCCGGCACAACCTCCTACGACCCGTCGCTCACGTCGGCGAACCTGCCGCCGATCAACCAGGCGCTCGAGCCGGCCGACATCCGCAACGGCAACACGCAGGCCAAGCAGGCCTACCAGGAGGCGCTCGGCTTCGAGGACATCCTCATGCAGCAGATGACGCAGGAGCTCGCCTCCACCGTCTCGAGCCCGACCGACGACTCGAGCCTCGACGGCTCGGACAGCTCGGACAGCTCGGATGACTCGAGCGATGACTCCTCGGGCGGCATCCTCGGCTCGGATCCGAGCACGAGCGCGTTTGCGAGCATGATCCCGACCGCGCTCACGCAGGCGCTGATGTCGAACGGCGGCGTCGGGATCGCCGACCAGCTCGCTAAGGGGATCGATCCGCAGATCGGCACGCCAGCGGGCGCCGCGTCGACCGCGTCAACCGCGTCAACCGCTTCGACCACTTCGACCGCTTCGACCGCTTCGACCGCTTCGACCGAGGGGACCAAGTCATGAGCGCGCCCGTCGTCTACGACCCGGCTGACGTCGTCCTCACGAATGAGGTGCTCGCGCACCTCGAGGCGCAGCTCGTGGCCGCCCGCCGGCTCCTCCAGGTCGTGCTCGAGCAGGGCGCGGCGATCCGCAATCGCGACGTCCGGGCGGTGGTCCAGCTGACCGGGCTGCTCCAGGCCGAGCTCCACCGCCGCCGGCTGCTCGAGAACGACCGCATGTTGCTGCTCGCGCGCGCCGGCGTGAGGCTCGGCTCGAACCCGGCCGCGATCACGGTGACGATGCTCGAGGCCGTGATGGATCCGGATTCGGCGCAGCTTGCCGCCGCGCGCAGCGCGGAGCTCCGCGGGCTGCTCGAGGTGATCCAGCGCGAGCACCACGTCAACCGCGCGCTGATGGGCCAGGAGCTGGCCTTCCTCGACCATCTCCTCAAGCTCGCCGGGCTCGGCGGCGACGAGAGCTACAACGCCGGCGGTGACCGGCTGGCCACGACGGCCGCCGACGTCACCGGCCACCGCGTCCTCGACCTGGCAGTGTGAGCGAGCGATGACGATCCCGACTTACATGGGGCTGCAGACCGCGCTGAGCGGCCTCGAGGCCGCCCAGGCGGCGATCGACACCACGGGCCAGAACATCGCCAACGCGAGCACGCCGGGCTACTCGCGCCAGCAGGTAAACCTGACCGAGCGGAGCCCGCTGACGATTCCCGCCCTGTCGAGCTACACCGGGCAGGGCTCGCAGCTCGGCGCCGGGGTCGACATCACCTCGATCACGCGGATCCGCGACACCTTCCTCGACAGCCAGTATCGCTCCCAGAACTCCCAGACGAGCGCCGACAACACGAACGCGCAGATTCTCGGCCAGGCCCAGGCGTCCCTGAACGAGCCGACCTCGTCCGGCCTGTCGTCCGTCCTCGACACGTTCTTCCAGGGGTTCAACACGTACTCGACGGCCTCGAACCAGGACGGGTCGACGCAGACGATCATCGGCGACGGCCAAGCTGTCGCCGACAGCCTGAACACGCTCTCCGGGCAGATCACGACGCTGCAGTCCCAGGTCACCCAGCAGTACGACACGCTGACCGACCCGACGAGCGGCGCGGTGGCGAGCGACGCCAACTCGATCGCCCAGCTCAACGTGCAGATCGCCCAGGCCCAGAGCGCCGGGCTCAACGCCAACGACCTCGAGGACCAGCGCGACAACGCGATCGATGACCTCTCCCAGTACTCGAACGTGTACGTGAGCACGCAGTCAAACGGCATGGTCAATGTGAGCTTCGGGAACGCGGCGTCCGCGGCCCAGAACGGCACCACCGACGCGACGCCACTCGTCGACGGCGGAACGGTCAACCTGTCGCAGAACCTGAGCGACTCGAACCTGAGCGGCTCGAGCGGCACGCTCGGCTCGCTGCTCGGTCTGTACGACTCGACGACGGGCACGGGGACGCTCAGCAATTACCTGACCACGCTCAACGGCGTGGCCAACCAGCTCGTGACGACGGTCAACGGCGCGATCTCCAGCGCCGACTCGCAGGGTGCCACCGCGACACCGTTCTTCGACCCGTCGGGCACGACGGCGGCGACGATCGCCGTGAACCCGAGCCTGTCGAGCACGAGCACGCCCTACACGGCGGCCGAGGCGTCGGCGGTGAACGCACTGAGCGGCGGCTCGGCCGAGCAGACCTACCAGGCGTTCGTGACGCAGGTCGGCGGCGATGTCCAGTCGGCCCAGAACTCTCAGTCGACTTCCCAGTCGCTGCTCACGGCGATCGGCAACCAGCGCCAGAGCGTGTCCGGTGTCTCCCTCGACGAGGAGATGACCAACCTCATCCAGTTCCAGCAGGCCTACCAGGCCTCGGCGCGCGTGGAGAGCACGATCAACGACACGTTCACCTCGCTCCTCAGCATGGTCTCCGGGTGAGCTAGATGATCGGGCGAATCACCAACCAGATGGCTGCCCAGACGACGCTGTCCGGCATTGAGTCAGCGCTCGACCGGCTCGACACGACCCAGCAGGAGCTGTCGACCGGCAAGCAGATCAACCAGCCCTCGGATAACCCGTCGGGGACGGCGCTGACGCTCCAGCTGAACAACGACCTCGCCAACCTGTCGAGCTACAACAGCAACGTCACGGACGGCACCGGCTGGACCCAGGCGCAGACGGGCGCGCTGTCGGATGTGACCAACGCGGTGCAGCGCATCCAGGAGCTCGTCACGGAGGCCGCCAACGGCACCCAGAGCCAGGCCGACATGTCCGCCTCGGCCGACGAGGTCAACCAGCTGATCGACGAGATCAAGCAGGACGCCAACACCCAGTACAACGGCCAGTACGTGTTCTCGGGCTCGGCGACGACAACAGCGCCCTACCAATCGGGGTCGAGCGACAGCTACGCGGGGAACACCAACGCCGTCACGCGCGAGATCGGTCCGAACACCTCGCTGACCGTGAGCGCCAACCTGTCCGGAGTGCTTGGCACCGGCCAGACCGTCGCGGGCCAGCCCGCGGGTGACGGTCTGTTGCTGAATACCCTGCGCAACATCTCCGACGACATGCAGTCGGGCAACTCGAGCGCGCTGGGGAGCACCGACCTGACCAACCTGAGCAGCGGGCTCAACTCCCTCCTCGGCCTCTCGGCGACCGTGGGCTCGACCACCGATCGCCTGCAGATGGCCTCCTCGCGCATCGCGTCGCTTCAGAACAGCGCCAGCGACAGCCTGTCGAACACCCAGGACGCCGACATGGCGCAAACCGAGATCAACTTCTCGACCCAGCAGGCCGCGCTGACCGCAGCCCTCCAGGCCGGCGCCAGCATCGTGCAAGAGTCGCTGATGAACTTCCTCGGCTCCACCTCCGGCTAGAGTACGCCCCGGAAAAAGCGCTCTGCCGAGGAGATCCTTGTCGCTCACGGTCGAAAGCTCGCGCTTCGGGCGGGTGGAGGTCGAACCCAATACGGTCATCGAGTTCCCCGAGGGGCTCATCGGGCTGGGCGGGTCGCGCTACGCGCTGATCGCCGATAAGCCCGACGCGCCGTTCGTGTGGCTTCAGTCGCTCGAGGACCCAGGGCTCGCGCTGCCGATAACCAACCCGCACCGCTTCTTCGCCGACTTCACCGTTGAGGTGGTCGACGAGGACGCCGAGCGGCTCGGCCTGGACGCGTCGAGCACGATGGATGTCTACGTGACGGTGCGAGCCGCGCCCACACTCGAGGACTTCACGGCCAATCTGCGGGCGCCCATCCTGGTCCTCGGTGGCCAGGCCTGGCAAGTGATCAACCAGGCGCCCGGCTGCGAGCTGCGCGTCCCGCTGTTCCCGCGGGACGACACGAACGGCGCGCCGGCCCCGGACGCCGGATGAGCGCATGCTGAGGATCAGCCGCCGCGCCGGCGAGCGAATCATGCTCGGCGACGACGTAGTGATCGAGGTCCTCGAGGTGCGAGGTCAGACCGTCCGGATCGGGATCGACGCGCCCCGGGCGGTGCCCATCTACCGCGAGGAGATCTGGCTCGAGGTAAAGCGGGAGAATCAGGCCGCCGCCGAAGCGGCGGCCTCCGGCGAGATGCCGGAACTGCCGGTCTAGGCGACGCCGTCAGGCGCCGCCGACCATCCGATCCGACTACGCAACCTCGCTGAAGAGCGACTCGTCGGCCTCGAGCTCGGTGCGGAGCTTCTTGGTGATCTGCCCGTGGATCTGGCAGACGCGGCTCTCGGTCACGCCGAGGATCTCGCCGATCTCGCGGAGCGTGAGGTTGTAGACGTAGAGGAGCACGGCGACCTTGCGCTCGCGCTCCGGGAGCCGCTCGAAGGCGGCGCGGAACCGTGTCTTGGCATCCTCGCGCATGGCGGAGTGGACCGGATCGCACTCGCGATCGGTCGAGTGGAGCGTGTCGATGCGCTCGATCGTCGTGTCGTCCTCGGCGAGGACCACGGTGTTGAGCGACCCGACGTGGGAGCGGGCGATCTCGTCCTGACGCGTGATCAGGTCCTTGGTCGAGATGCCGAGGGACTCGCTGAGCTCCTGCTTGGTCGGCTTGCGGCCGTACAGGCCGACGAACTGCTCGTTGGCCTTCGTGATGTCACGGTCCCAGCGGCGCAGCGATCGGGGGGCCCAGTCATTGCGGCGAAGCTCGTCGAGCACCGCGCCGTGGATCCGAGTCCACGCGAACTGCTCGAGCGTGGCGCCCTTGGCCGGGTCGTAGCGGTCGATCGAGCGGATCAAAGCCTCGAGGCCGCACGAGATGAAGTCCTCCACCTCGCACCGAGCCGGAATCTCTCGCGCCTTCTTGTAGACGATGTACTTCACCATCGGGGCGAAGGTGAGGACCAGGCGGTCGCGGATCCGGGCATCGCCGGACTGCTTGTACTGCTGCCACAGCTCCAGCGTCTCCTGCGCCGACATCCGGCCCGGCTTGTCCTTGACTTTGCGCATGTACGGGACTCCGTATTCTCGAGGGAAATTCGGGGCCGGGGCTCAAGTTCCGGCTGCCGTGAATGACATCGGCGGACCGGCGCCTGTATACATCCGCGCCGGCCCCGGACCCCGGTCCGTAGTTCCCCGCAACATGGCGCGCAAAAGCTCCATAATCCTCCTGCTTCGTGGCGTCAACCTGGGTTCGCACAAGCGTGTGGGCATGCCGGCGCTGCGTTCATTGCTGACAGAGGCGGGTTTTGACGACGTGCGGACCTATGTGGCGAGTGGCAACGTGGTCCTCTCGAGCTCGCATCGGCCGGCCGCGGTGGCGGCTGACGCCCAGAGGCTGATCGCGGACGAATTCGGCTTCGACGTCGATGTGATCGTGCGCACGCGCGACGAGCTGGCCGAGGTGGTGGCGCGCAACCCGCTGGGCGCCGTGGCGGTCGATCCGAAGCGCTACCAGGTGACGTTCCTCGAGGAGGAGCTTCCTTCCGAGGCGCTGGAGCGTCTCGATCTCGGCTCGTTCGAACCCGAACGACTGATGTCCGTCGGTCGCGAGCTCTACACGTGGCACCCGGAGGGGATCGGGCGGTCGAAGCTATGGGCGAAGGTGGCGTCCCGCGGCGGGTTGGGCGCGAGCGGCACCGCACGCAACTGGAACACGGTGACGACGCTGCTGGCGATGGCTGACGAATAAAGGCGCCGCCGTCAGGCGCCGCCGATGATCCAGTCCCAGTCGTAGGTTTGGTTAGGTCCGGCGTGCTTGTGCGGTTTGGCACGCGGTGGGATACTCGCCCGACCGGTCCATCTCACTTGGGAGGTGAGTCATGCCAGAGCCGGACAATGTTCTCGTCGTCGCGCACCAGACGGCGGCGACTCCCGGGTTGCTCGATGCCGTCCGCGAACGGTCGCAGCGCGGCCCGGTCAGATTCCACCTCGTTGTCCCTCGCCAGCCGCACGGGATCCACAAGCTGGTCGATCCTCAGGACGCCAGCGAGGAGGAGGCCCAGCGGGTGCTCGAGGTCGCCCTGCCCAAGCTTTCGGAGGCCGCCAGCGCCGACGTCACCGGCAGCATCGGCGATCCCGAGCCGCTGATGGCGATCCACGACGCGGTCAACCTCGGTGGCTATGACGAGATCATCATTTCGACGTTGCCGCTGGGCATTTCGCGGTGGTTGAAGCTCGACCTCGTCTCAAAGGCCCGTGGGCTCGGCCTTCCGGTCACGCACGTGGCGGCGTCGAACAAGGTCGAAGCCGCCGTGTAAATAAATGGTGTGAAATTTCTCGCAGGCCGGGTATGAGCCCCTCTGGAAGGAGAGGCTCATGCTACGTCTGCACCCTGGGACGATCGACTACATCATCATCGCGATCTACTTCGCGGTGGTCCTCGGCATCGGGTTCGTAGCCCGGCTGTCGATCAAGACTGATCTCGACTTTTTCCTGTCCGGCCGGTCGCTGCCGGCGTGGATCACGGGCTTGGCGTTCATCTCCGCGAACCTGGGAGCGCTCGAGATCCTCGGCCAGTCGGCCAATGGCGCGCAGTACGGCGTCTCCGCCGTCCACTACTACTGGATCGGCGCCGTGCCGGCGATGGTGTTCCTGGGGCTGATCATGATGCCGTTCTACTACGGGGCCAAAGTCCGGTCGGTGCCCGAGTACCTGCGCCTTAGGTTCGGCGAGGCCGCACACATCTTCAACGCAGCCACGTTCGCCGTTGCCACCGTGCTGATCGGCGGCGTCAACCTGTTCGCGCTGGCGCTGATCATCCACCTGCTGCTTGGTTGGCCGGTCAGCGGCTCAATCCTGGCCGCCGCGGCGATCGTGCTCATCTACATCACGCTCGGCGGCCTGACCTCGGCGATCTACAACGAGGTCCTCCAGTTCTTCGTGATCTGCGCCGCGCTGATACCGCTCACGCTTGTGGCGCTGCACTCGGTGGGCGGGTGGCACGGGCTCGAGCACCGGATCAAGGCACTGCCCGCGCTCGGAAACGCCGGACTGCACGCCTGGAAGGGCCTCGGCATCCATCACGAGACCAACCCGCTGAAGGCGAACTGGATCGGGGTGGTGTTCGGGCTCGGCTTCGTGGTCAGCTTTGGCTATTGGACGACGAACTTCGCTGAGGTGCAGCGCGCCCTGTCGGCGAGGAACCTGTCGGCCGCGCGCCGGACGCCGCTGATCGCCGCGTACCCGAAGATCTTCCTGCCCGCGATCATCATCCTGCCGGGTCTGATCGCCGTCGCCACCGTCCACGGACTCGGCGTCGGCAAGGATCTCTCTCTCCAGTACAACACCGCGATCCCGCACCTGATCAGCAATTTCTTCCCCGAGGGGATGCTGGGGATTGCCATCGTCGCGCTGATCGCCGCGTTCATGGCGGGGGTTGCCGCGAACGTCACCGCGTTCAACACAGTCGTCACGTATGACCTGATCCAACCGTACCTATGGAAGGACCGCGAGCCGGAGTTCTACCTGCGCTGGGGCCGGCTGATGACGGTCGGCGGGATTCTCATTTCGATAGCCACGGCGTTCATCGCCAAGGGTTACTCGAACATGATGAATTACATCCAGACGCTGTTCTCGATCTTCAACGTGCCGCTGTTCACGACGTTCATCGTCGCGATGTTCTGGAAGCGAGCGAGTGCGTGGGGTGGGTTCTGGAGCCTGGTCGCCGGCACGGCGACCGCCTACGGGGTGAACCGCCTGGCCGCGTATCACGTGATCTTCCACTTCGGCTCCGCGCTGAGCGCGAGCTTCTGGCAGTCGATCTGGGCCTTCGTCGTCGGCACCGTCGTGCTGGTGGCGGTGTCGCTCGTGACCAAGCCCAAGCCGACGGAGGAACTGCGGGGTCTCGTCTGGGGACTCACTCGCAAGGACGAGCGCGAAGTCAACGCCGACCCGCGCGACCGCCTGTGGTGGCGCTCGCCGTGGCTGCTCGGCGGAGTGGCGATCGCCCTCGTCATAGCCCTGAACATCATCTTCATCTAGGAGCCGACCCTCATGTCACCTGAAGAGAAGCGGCTGCGCTGGCCTCAGGGCCGAGACGAGCCGATGGAGCCGACCGGCGCGAATGACGAAGACGAGGTCGAGGCGGCGCGCGCCGCCAACCGGTTCGACATCCGGCGGTTGATCGGCGCCTTGTTCTGCCTCTACTCGCTGATCCTGATCGCGCTCGGCCTGTTCGGCTCGCACACGATCAAGCACAAGGCGGACGGGATCAACATCGACCTGTGGACCGGGCTCGGGATGCTCGTGTTCGGCCTGCTGATGCTGTTCTGGGCGTTCTCGCGGCCGGTCATGCCCGAGCCCGAGGAGACGCGTGGGCAGGGCTCCGGTCGTTTGCGGCGCGCGCCCGCCACGTAGCCGCTTCTTATTGACCTAGTGGTGGTCGATGACCTTGTCGATCAGGCCGTACTCGACGGCCTCGTCGGCCTTGAAGAAGCGGTCGCGCTCCATGTCGTCGTGCACCTGGTCGAACGACTGCCCGGTGTGGTGGGCATAGATCTCGTCGATCCGCCGGCGCGTGTTGAGGATCTCGCGCGCGTGGATCTCGATGTCGCTCGACTGACCCTCGAACCCCGCCGAGGGCTGATGGATCAGGATGCGGCTGTTCGGCAGCGAGAACCGCTTGCCCTTCGCGCCGCCGGTCAGGAGCAGCGAGCCCATCGACATCGCGATCCCGACGCAGATCGTGGAGATGTCGGGCTTGATGAACTGCATGGTGTCGTAGATGGCGAGCCCCGCGTAGATCGAGCCGCCCGGCGAGTTGATGTAGATCGAGATGTCCTTGTCGGGGTCCTGGGACTCCAGGTGCAGTAGCTGCGCGACCACCAGGTTCGCGATCGTGTCGTCGATCGGCGTGCCGACAAAGACGATGCGCTCGTTGAGTAGGCGGCTGTATATGTCGAACTCGCGCTCCCCGCGCGCGGTCCGTTCAATCACCATCGGGATCAGGGGCATAACTGCAGCGTAGTCGCTTTCAAATCACTAGCACCGCGGTGCCCTCGAAGCGGCCGGCGCGAAGGTCGGCCAGCGCCTGCTCGGCGTCCTCGAGGGGGTACTTCGTGATGCTCGTCCTGATCTGCGCCTCGCGGGCGAGCGCCAGCCACTCGTGGCCGTCCTCTCTCGTGAGGTTCGCGACCGAGCGGATCTTCTTCTCGTAGTACAGGTCGTCGTACGGGAAGGAGGGGATGTCGGTCATGTGGATGCCGGCGCAGACCACCGTCCCGTCGCGGTCGAGCACCTTGAGGGCCTGGGGCACGAGCTCACCGGCGGACGCGAAGATGATCGCCGCGTCGAGCGGCTCCGGCGGGGTCTCGTCGCTGCCGCC
>DATBYI010000492.1:0-7375 GCA_036513815.1 Solirubrobacteraceae bacterium | reverse complement strand
CAGCGGCAGAAGTTCGAGAACAACTGGCAGCTCGACTTCGCGTACCAGATCCCGGGCCGCGCTCGCTTCCGCGTCAACGCCTACCTGCAGCGCTCCGCGGTCGGCGCCGCCTTCCGCCTGATCCCGTTCGACGTGGTTCCGTTCGAGAACCTCGGTCTGCCCAAGGTGGTGGCCGATTTCGCCAACAAGCCACGCGGGCTCGTCCTCGTCACCGGCCCGACCGGCTCGGGCAAGTCGACCACGCTGGCCTCGCTGATCGACCTGATCAACGCGAGCCGCGAAGAGCACATCATGACCGTCGAGGACCCGATCGAGTTTCTGCACCACCACAAGAAGTGCCTCGTCAACCAGCGCGAGCTCGGCTCCGACGCGACGAGCTTCGGCGAGGCGCTGAAGGCCGCGCTCCGTCAGGACCCCGACGTGATCCTGGTCGGCGAAATGCGCGACCTCGAGACGATCGGCACTGCGATCACCGCAGCCGAGACCGGCCACCTCGTGTTCGCCACGCTGCACACGCAGGACACGCCGCAGACGATCGACCGCATCATCGACGTGTTCCCGTCCGAGCAGCAGGCCCAGGTCCGCGCCCAGCTGTCGGTTGCCCTCCAGGGGATCATGACCCAGATGCTGCTGCCGACCGCCGACGGCGCCGGCCGCTGCGTCGCGGCCGAGATCCTCGTGCCGACGCCGGCGGTGCGCAACCTGATCCGCGAGGCCAAGACCCACCAGATCTACTCCGTGCTCCAGACCGGCGGCGCGCACGGTATGCAGACGATGGACGCGGCGCTCGCCCAGCTCGTGCGGGCGGGCAAGGTCAACCGTCAGTTGGCCGAGACCCGCGCCCACGCGGTCGAGGAATTCCGCCGGCTCATCAACAGCGCCGGCGGCGGCAACCAGCAGATGGCGGCGTAGGCCATGGCCACGTATGTCTTCAAGGCGATGGACCTCGCCGGCGTTCAGGCCAAGGGCGAGGTCGAGGCCGAGTCCAAGCAGGCGGTCGCCGAGCAGCTCAAGGAACGCGGCCTCGTCGTGGTCGACATCGCGACCAAGTACCGCTCCAAGGAGCTCAACATCGAGCTGTTCGCGCGCGTCAACGCCAAGGACCTGGCGGTCGCCTCACGTCAGCTCGCGACGATGGTCACCTCGGGTATGTCGATCATGCGTGCGCTCCAGGTGCTCGAGACCCAGACCGGGTCGAAGATGCTCCGCGAGACGGTCGCCTCCGTCCGCCACGATGTCGAGGCCGGGCTGCTCCTGTCCGACGCGATGTCGCGCCACCCCCGCGTGTTCGGCCCGCTCTACGTCGCGATGGTGCGAGCGGGGGAGACGGGCGGTGTGCTCGAAGAGTGTCTGATGCGCACGGCCGACCAGCTCGAGAAGGACGCCGCGCTGCGCCGTCAGGTGCGCGCCGCGATGATCTACCCGGCGCTCGTCATCACCTTCGCCGTCGGCGTGCTGCTCGCTCTGGTCGCGTTCCTGATCCCGGTGTTCGTCGGTGTGTTCAAGCAGTTCCCGGGCAAGCTGCCGGCCCTCACCCAGTTCATGGTGAACTTCTCCCACATCGTCACCCACCAGTGGTACCTCCTGATCGCGTTCCTGATTTTCGGCGTCGGCGGTTTCATCGCCTTGCGTCGCAGTGAGCGCGGCCGCGATGCCTGGGACGGCTTCAAGCTCCGCATCCCGATGAAGATCGGCGAGGTCGTGCAGAAGGTCGCGATCGCGCGGTGGTCGCGGACCCTGTCTGCGCTGACCTCGGCCGGCGTGCCGATCATGCAGGCGATCGAGATCACGGGCAAGACCGCGGGCAACGCAGTGATCGAGAAGTCGATGGGCGACGTGATCACCTCGGTCAAGGGTGGCGGCACGATCTCGGCGCCGCTGCGCGAGTGCCCCGTGTTCCCGCCGATGGTCTCGCAGATGGTCGGCGTGGGCGAGGAGACGGGCGCGCTCGACGCCATGCTGGCCAAGATCGCCGACTTCTACGACAACGAGGTTGAGGCCGCGGTCAAGGCGCTGACCTCGATCCTCGAGCCGGTCATGATCATCTTCGTCGGCGGGATCGTCGGCGTGATCGTGATCTCCATGTACCTCCCGCTGTTCTCCGTCTACAACAGCATCAAGTAGGCGCTGCGGGGGGGTCACGCAGTACGGTCGCGCTCGCCTGGGTATGGTGAGCGCGATGAGCGCGACATCAGACGACGCCCGTGCGACCTGTACTCCGTGCCGCGGCACGGGGAAGTTGATCTCGGGTCTCGGTGGCAATCCGCACGAGGTCACGTGCCCGTGGTGCGGCGGCACGGGCGAGTTCCAGCCCGGTCGCGACGCGCAGGAGAGCGGACCGGCGGACGCCTGAGGCGCCGCCGTCAGGCGCCTCAGGCGTCCGCCTATATTTCTTGTAAGAGCCGGATAAACGTCCAAACGCGTAACCCTCCACCACCGGCATGTCGATACATGCCGTGCCAGAGTCACGCAGGTGCCAAGGGCAAACCGTCCGCGAGGGCGGGACGCAAAGCCACGGACCTCCGAACGGATATCGAGAGGAAGCCGAGCTACCACCAAGAGGTGTAGTCATGGACGACCGATTGGGGCCCTGGATCTGGCGTACAGACCCAATCAAAACCCAGGAGGGCTCCATGCTTCATAAGTTGCGCCGTCGCGCCGAGGATGAGAAGGGTTTCACCCTGATCGAGCTCCTCGTCGTGATCCTGATCATCGGCATTCTGGCCGCGATCGCCATCCCGACGTTCCTCAACCAGAAGAGCAAGGCCAACGATTCGGCGGCCGAGTCTCTGGCGCGGAACGCGGCCACCGCCGCTGAGACGTATGCCACCACGAACAACGGTGGTTACTCGGGCATCAGCGTTGCGGCTCTGAACTCGATCGAGCCGAACCTGAACACCGTTGCGACGAACGGCCAGGCCTACCTGTCGACCACGGCGGGCAACAACACCAGCTACCAGGTCGTGGCGGTGTCTCCGTCGGATTCCGAGGCGTTCACGCTCTCGAACAACAGCGGCTCCGAGACGTTCAGCTGCGCGGCTGCCTCTGGCACCGGCGGCGCGAACAGTGGCTCGTGCGCCGGCGGCACCTGGTAATTCAGGCGCCACTCAAGAACCATCCGCGAGGCGGCCCCCGGGCCGCCTCGCGTCGTTTAAGCCGACGAATGACCCGTTACGCGCAGCCAGGATGGGTGGGGGTCAAGGCTGCGGGGGGTCGGGTCGATTACTGAGGACATGCGGCGACTGCTTCCCGTGTTCCTGTCCCTCGTGGTCGTCGTCTGCGCGATGACGCCGGCGGCAGCGAACGCCGCCGCAGGGCCTCCGCCTGACGTTGCGGCGCCACTGTTCTCGCTCACGAACCTCAGCAAGATCCCGCCCGGCTTCACGATCACGCCCAATCAGGCGATCCACATTGCCGAGAGCTCGTCCGGGATGCAAGCCATCCACCGCGCGCATCATCCGCTGCGGATCGATCCCGTGTTGTGGGTGCGCAACCACTACGAGATCGAGTTCTTCTACAAGGGCGCGGTCATCGCCGATCAGACGGTCGGGCCGAACGGACAGATGGGGCCGCTCTACACCGGTCCGCTGATCGGCGCGCTCTACGCCCGCGGTCAGTACGGCGACATCTTCGACTCGCCGTGGGTGTGGGGATCATTCACCTTCATGTTCCTGCTGCCGCTGCTGTTACTGCGGCGACGCGGCTGGATGGACCGAATCGACCTCGCGATGCTGCTTTCGTTCGGAGTGTCGTACGCGTTGTTCGACAACGTGCACCTCGAGCCGGGCGTGTGGGCGTTCTACCCGCCGCTTCTCTACTTGATGGTCAGAATGTTGATGCGCGGAATGCGGGCCCGCCGTCCGGCGCGGCCGCTCGAGTGCCGGCTGCCGACCGCGGTGCTCGCGATTGGCCTTGGCCTGCTTGTCGCTGCGCGCATCGTGATCTGCCTTCACCCACTCAGCGTGCTCGACGTGGCCACGGCATCCGCGCTCGGCGCATACAAGATCTTGCATGGCCAGAGCATCTATTACTACTCGCTGGGCCACGGCGACACCTACGGTCCGCTCAACTACCTGGCCTATGTGCCGTTCGAACTGATCTGGCCGGGTAACTGGTTCTACCTGTCGGCGGCGCGGGCAGCCGCGATCACCTTCGACGTCCTCACCATCGCGGGCCTCATCTGGCTCGGCATGCGTCTGCGCGTCGGTCGCGAGGGGCGCCGGCTCGGCCTGCTCTTCGCCTGGCTGTGGGCGGCGTGCCCGTTCAGCCTGCTCGGCATGGTGAAGAGCACCAACGACGGGCTCACGGCGCTGATCGTCGTGGCGATCATGCTGGCACTGTCAAGCCCGATCAAGCGCGGCGTCCTCGTCGGGATCGGCGCCGCCTCGAAATTCTTTCCGGCCGTTCTGCTTCCGCTGGTCGCCGTCGGTCATGGTGACGCCGATCAGCAGGCGATCCGCAAGGTACTCGCTGGATTCGTGATCACGGTCGGGGCGACGATCGCAGTGTTCATGCCCTCGGGGGGCCTGCAGGAGATGTGGGACCACACCATCGGCTTCCAGCTCACGCGCACCGATGTGTTCTCGATCTGGGCGCTCCATCCCACGTTGGCGCCGATCAAGGATGCCGTCGAGGCGTTCGCGGTCGGCCTCGCGGTGTTCGTCGCCTTCCGTCCCCGCGGTCGGCGAACTCCCGCTCAGGTGGCGGCGCTCGGCGCCGCCGTGGTGATCGCGGTGCAACTCCCGGCGATTCACTGGTTCTACCTGTACATCGTCTGGTTTTTGCCGCTCGTGCTCGTCGCCGTGCTCGGCGACTCGCCCAAGTACGACCTGCCGCTGCACGCGGCGGCCGGTTCGGAGGCACTCGGCTTGGACGAGCCTTCGGCCGTCCTGGTCGGAGCTGGGTGAGGGCAAGCGCATGCCGATTGCTTTCGCAGCCGCGTTCGCGGGGGTCATGGGCGCCACCATCGGGTCGTTCCTGAACGTGGTCGCGTACCGGCTGCCGCGTCGTGAGTCTCTCGTGACGCCCGGATCTCGTTGTCCCGGCTGCGCCACGGCGATCAAGGCGTACGACAACCTGCCGGTGTTCGGCTGGCTGCTCCTGCGCGGCCGCTGCCGCAACTGCAAGACGCGGATCTCACCGCGCTATCCGATCATCGAAGCGCTCACGGCGGCGCTCGCAGTCACCGTCGTGCTCACGAAGCACTCGGCCGCCGAGGTCGTGCTCGGACTCACCCTGATCGCGGTGCTCGTCCCGGTCGCGCTGATCGATCTCGAGCACCGCCTCATCCCGAACAAGATCACGTTGCCGGCCGCGGTGGCCGCGGTCGCCATCGGCTGCGCGCTGGATCTGCGTGGCGTGCCCGAGCAGCTCATCGCCGGCGCCGGCGCCGGCGGCTTCCTGTTGTTCTTCGCGCTGGCCTACCCGCGCGGTATGGGCATGGGCGACGTCAAGCTCGCTGGCGTACTCGGACTTTTCCTCGGATCGTCGGTGGCCGTGGCGATTCTCGCCGCCGTCCTGCTCGGGACGGTCGTGGGCTCGCTCGTGATGGCGCGCGTCGGCGTCGAGAAGGGCCGCAAGACCGCGGTTCCGTTCGGGCCGTTCCTCGCCCTGGGCGGCATTGTTGGCCTGTTCGCCGGCCCGGCGATCGTCCACTGGTATCTGCACGCCGGGATCTGATGCCCGCGCCGCGCCGTGGCGGAAAGCGCTGGTGGCGCTCGGCGCCGCTCCTCGCCGGCGCGGCGGTGGCGGTGATCGCCGCCGTTGCGCTATGCGCGGTTCACCATGCCCCGCGCCCGGCCGTCCCGCGCGCGCTCGCGATCCGCACCGTGCTCAACGCCCCGGCGGCGCGCCAGGCGCTGTCGGGCTTGCACTGGACGAGCGTGCGGACGGAAGCGCTCGATTCACGGATCGAGCGCGTCAGCTTCTTCGACGGGGGCCGGATCGGGGCCGACGTACTCGTGCAGCGGGGCGCGGCGGCGCCCGGGGCGGCTCCCACGGCCAGCGTGATCCAGGTGGTCAACGCGCGCGCGCTGCGCACGCCTTACGGCAACTGGCTCGCCTACCAGCCCGCTCTGCTGGTGGCACTGAGCCTCGTGTTCGTTCTCATGGCCGGGGTGTCGCCGTGGCGGCGGCTGCGCAATCTCGACGTCGCGGCGGCGCTGTCGCTGCTCGGCTCGGTAGTGCTGTTCGAGTACCGCTACGTCGACTCGAGCATCGTGCTCGCCGCCGCGGCGCTGGCCTACCTGGCGCTCCGATGCGTGCATCGAGGTTTCACAGATCCTCCGGAGAGCTTGCCCTCCACGCCGCTCCTGACCGCTGTGACGCCGGGGTGGGACGGCGCCGTGCGCGTGCGAGCGATGCGGATTGCGCTCGTCGTGATGGCCCTGCTCGTCCTCATGGTCGGGGTCGGTTCGCCGTCGGCGGTCGACGTGATCTATGCGGCGATGGAGGGCGCCACCAGGCTCGTCCACGGCTTGCTTCCGTACGGCCACATGCCACCGGGGATCGTCCATGGGGACACGTACCCGATCCTGACCTACGCGCTCTACGTGCCGCTGGCCGTCTTCACGCCGGTGAACTCGACCTGGGACTTCATCGACCTGGGGCTCGCGGTCGCCGCGGCGGCCGCACTGGCCGCGGCTTGGGCGGTGTTCAGGCTCAACGCCGGTCCTCGCCGTCGGGATGGTCGACCGCGTCCGCTCGGGCAAGAGGAGGCCGGTCTGCGTGCCGCCCTGGCCTGGCTGACCTTTCCGCCGCTGCTCGCCGTGGTCTCGACTGGCACGACCGACATCGTGCTCGCGGCGATGCTCGCCGGAGCCGTCCTGCTGTGGCGCCGGCCCACCGCGTGCGCAGCGATGCTGGCGGTCGCCGGGTGGTTCAAGCTCGCGCCGTTCGCGCTCTTGCCGCTCTGTCTCGCGTCGTTAGGGCGCAAGCGCCGGCTGGCGGCGTTGGCCGCCGTCGGGGCAGTGTCGGCGCCTCTCGTCGCCCTCCTGCTGATCCTCGGCGGGGTGCACGGTCCCTTGATCATGGCCCACGCCGTCGCCTACCAGTTCTCGCGCGGCTCGGGTCAGTCGATCTGGGGTGCGCTGGGGATCCCGAGCCTTCAACCGCTGGGCCAGGCCGCCGTACTCGGCCTGCTGGCCGCGATCGTGGTCAAGCTACGGTGCGAGCCGGAGCTGGCGCTTGACCGACCGCGCGTGGCCGCCCTGACCGCCGCGGTCCTGATCGGACTGCAGCTGGCCGCTGACTACTGGGCGTTCCTCTATCTCGTCTGGATCGTGCCGGTGCTGTGCGCGTCGCTGCTGGCCGATCCTCGCGTCGCCGCTGCGGACACCCAGCCGGTCGCGCAGGCGGCGGCTCGGTTCCAGCCCGC
>DATBYI010000491.1:0-9583 GCA_036513815.1 Solirubrobacteraceae bacterium | reverse complement strand
AGCCCGGCCGCCGCCACGTCGAGCGCCTCCTCCCAGCTAGCCGGGCGAAGCGTTCCGTTCTCGCGCACCATCGGCTCCATCAGCCGACCGCGTTTCTTTGGCATCCAAATCACCTCCTCTCATCGATCCGCGCCACGGGGGCTATTGGACGTATATGCCCAAGAGTAGAGAATCGGGTCGACGCGCACAAAACGGCGCGGCAACGGGTTCGTCCGCACTCTGACGCGGCCGGCTCAAGCGGTAGCGCGGTGGCGCTCGAGGAGCTCTTCGGCCCTCGTGAGCTCGCGCACGCCCAATGACGCCGGCGATAACTCGTAGCTCGCCGCGTACACGTCCAGAAGCGCCCGCCGCACGTCGTCGAGCCCCTTCCCGGGAGCCTCTTCCGCCACCGCGCCGGTGGTATCCGGATCCCAGTCGAGCCCGAGCGTGGCGTAGACGTCAACGAGCACCTCACGGATCGCCGTGGCGGACTCGACCACGACCACGCTCGAGTGCAGCCAGGCTCCGCGGACGATCCGCTCGGCAGCGCCGATCAGCTTCACGCGCCCGCGCGCGTTGACGCTGAATTCGCCGGGGCAGTATTCGCCCTCCACCTCGCCGACGCGCGCGTCGACGCCGAGCCCGCGGAGCGCGGCGGCCTGTCGATGGGCGTCCGCAGCGAAGCGGTCGCGGATCCCGCCGCTCGACTCGTCGGCGGGCATGACCTCGTCGAAGATGAGGCAGCCCTCGTCGTAGGCGGCGGCGCGGCCCCCCGCACCGCGGATCACCGGCGCGAAGCCGTGCCGGCGCGCGGCGGCGACGGCGTCCGGGAAGCCGGGCAGGAAGCGGTCGCGACGGCCGAAGGCGACGGTGGCGCTCGGCCGATAGACCCGGATGGCGGGAGGTCGTTGACCGGACGCGAGGAGGTCAAGGAGCGCGTGCGCCACCGCCACGTCGAGAACCGGGTCCGCGCCGGCGGAGGCCTCGATCAGGTCGGCTTGCATCGGCGCTCTTACAGTTCGACGAGGCGCTGCATGGCGGCTGGATCGATCTCGAGCGCGGTGACGTTCTCGGCGATCTGCGCCGGCGTGGTGGCGCCGAACAGCACGCTCGCCACCGCCGGGTTGGCCAGCGTGAAGGCGATCGCAAGGGCAGCTGGGCCGACCCCGATCTCCTGCGCGAGCGCGCGCAGCCGGCGGCCCCGCTCGCGCGCGAGCTCAAACCGCGGCGTGTCGATCTCGCCGGCCGCCCGCCCCGTCTCGCCGGCGTCGTACTTGCCGGTGAGCACGCCGCCCGCCATCACAAACGAGGCCACCACGCCGGCGCCTGAGGCGGCGAGAACGCCGGTCATCTCGGCACTCTCCACCCAGTCGCGCTGCGCAAGGCTGTACGGGAGCTGAGCGGCACAGGGCATCGGGACGGCCTGCTCCTTGGCCACGCGTACCGCGTCGGCGAACGGCTCGGCCTCCCAGTTGACGATGCCCCAGGCGCGGGCCTTGCCCGACTCGACGAGCTCGCCCATCGCGGCGACGAGCTCGGGCACCGGCAGGCCGTCCGGCGGCGGGTTGGCATAGATCAGGTCCACATGGTCGAAGCCCATCCGGGCGAGCGATCCGTCGAGCTCGGCCACGGCGCTCTGCTCGGGCCAGAACTCCCACCACAGCTTGTTGGACACAACGGTGTCGGCCCGGTCCCACCCCGCCGACCGGAACAGCTCGCCGAAGAGCATCTCGGAGTAGCCAGAAGGAATCGGCGCGGTGCCGGTCTCGTCGTTGTAGCGGGCGTCGTCGAGGAAATTGATCCCGTGCTCGAGGGCGGAGCGCATGACCGCGAGACCGTCCTCGCGGGAGATGCGCTCGAACGTGCGCCACGACCCGAGCGAGAGGCGCGAGACCTCGAGCTCCGAACGGCCCAGCCGCTGCCTGGGCATGCCAGGATCAGGGGGCAAGACGCTCCACCCGCCAACCGCCATCCGCGTCCGGTGTGTAGAGCAGCCGGTCATGCATCCGGCTCGTCCGGTGCTGCCAGAACTCGAAGCGCTCGGGCCGCAGGCGGTAGCCGCCCCAGTTCTCGCCGAGCGGCTCTTGACCGGAGCGGTAGCGCCCGGCGAGCTCGCCGGCGCGCTCCTCGAGCCACTCCCGGCTCGGGATCGGGCGACTCTGGGGAGACGCGAGCGCGCTCAGCTGACTCCCGCGAGAGCGAGTGCGCGCGTAGGCGGCCGACTCCTCGCGAGTCGTGCGCTCCACTGGCCCTTCGACCCTGACCACACGCCCAAGCACGTCCCAGTGGAACATCAGGGCGGCGCGGGGATTGGCGTTCAGCTCCGCGCCCTTTCGGCTTTCGTAGTTCGTAAAGAAGACGAACCCGGCGCGATCGACCTGCTTGACCAGCACCATCCGAACCGAAGGCGCCCCGTCGGGGGTGGCGGTGGCCACGGCGGCCGCCTCGGGCTGTGAGGCGCCGGCCCGTCGCGCCTCGTCGAACCAGCGGTCGAACTGGCGGAACGGATCCGGGTCGGCGTCCTCGTCGTTGAGGGGCGTGTCGACATCGTCCACGCCGGCGATTATCGCCCGTGTGACGTGAACGTTCGCTCAGGCGGCCAGCAGGCTTTCGAAGCGTCCGCGCTGCGCGTAGGCATACGGGTGCCTGAACGCCTCGAGCGCGTCGGATCCCGGCACGTCGAGCTCGAACGTCTCGCCGAGGCACTCGTCCTCGACGACGACCGACACCTGGTCGGTGCGCCAGTTCCACAGCAGCCGCACGTCGATGCCGTCGCCGTGTCGATGGTCGAGTTCCCGGATCGCCAATGTGGTCGTGGTGGTCATTGGTCTTGCCTCCTCTTCGTTTGATGGTTAAGACGCCGTTTGCGCCCGGGACTCATCGACCGCGCCGCCGATTTAATCTCCCGTCAATCGATGGCTGAGCCGCCGCAGATCGTCCGCCTCGACGAGCTCGAGTCGGTGCCGGGGCCGGGAAGCTTGACCTGGCACCCGGTCCGGCTGACGCTGGGCGTGCGCGCGTTCGGTTGCAACGCCTACACGGCCGCCGAGGCCGGGCAGGACGTCGTCGAGCCGCACTCCGAGGACCCGAAGCTCGCTCACCAGGAGCTGTACTTCGTGTTCGCCGGGCGGGCGCGGTTCACGATCGACGGCGAGTCGCACGACGCGCCAGCGGGAACCTATGTGTTCGTTCCCGACCCGGCGTCGCACCGCCACGCGGTCGCCGAGGAGCCGGGCACGACCGTCCTGAGCTTCGGCGGGCCGCCGACGTTCGAACCGTCCGCCTGGGAATGGTCGTTCCGCGCCTCGCCGCTGCTGCGCTCGGACCCGGCCGGCGCGCGCGCGATCCTGGCCGAGGGTCTCGAGGCTCACCCCGAATCCGGCTCGCTGCACTACCACCTGGCCTGCCTCGAGGCGGTGGCCGGCGATCGCGATTCGGCACTCGCCAGCCTCCGTCGAGCCGTCGAGCTCCGACCGGACCTCGCGAGCTCGGCCCGCGACGACGAGGATTTCGCAACCCTCCACGGCGACCCCGAATTCCGCGTTCTCACGGGCGGCTGACGCCGCTACCGTAGCTTCGATGCGGATCGCGACCTGGAACGTCAACTCGCTCAAGCAGCGTCTTCCACGGTTGCTGCCGTGGCTCGATCAGCGCCGGCCGGACGTGGTTTGTCTACAGGAGACCAAGATCGCCGATGACGCGTTCACCGAGTTGCTCGGCGATGCGCTGTCCGACCGCGGCTACGAGGCGGCCACCCTCGGCGAGGCGGCCTGGAACGGGGTGGCGATCCTGTCTCGGGTGGGGTTGGACGACGTCGTGCGCGGTCTCGAAGGGGCCCCCGGGTTCCCGAACCCGGAGGCGCGCGCGGTCGCGGCCACCTGCTCCGGCGTCCGCGTCACCTCGGTATACGTCCCCAACGGGCGCACGCCCGGGTCCGAGCACTATCAGTACAAGCTCGAGTGGCTGCGCTCGCTGCGAGACGCCGTCGCCGCGGGACCGGAAGCGCAGATCGTGCTGGGGGACATGAACATCGCGCCGAGCGACGAGGACGTGTTCGATCCTGAGGCCTACGTTGGCCACACGCATGTGACCGAGCCCGAGCGCGCCGCGCTGGCCGAGATCGAGGCGCTCGGATTGCACGACGTCGTGCGCGAGCACTGGCCCGGGAAGCGCGTATTCACGTATTGGGATTACCGGGCGGGCATGTTCCACCAGGACCTGGGCATGCGAATCGATCTCGTGCTGGCGAGCGGCCCGGTGGCCGAGCGCGTGAAGGCGGCGTGGGTCGACCGCCAGGCGCGCAAGGGGTCCGGCCCGAGTGACCACGCGCCGGTGATCATCGACCTCGACGAGGCGCCCGACGGCGACATTGGGCCGGTCGTGCCGCCACCGTCCAATCCGGTGACCAAGCGGGGAGCGAAGAAGCTGCCCCAGTCGGCTCCCTAGTCCGCGGTCACGTCTCGGGGGCGGTCCCGTCCCGTGGGCGGTCGCGGTCGCGTGAAGGTTGGACGCGCTTCGGCTCGCCGGGCATCTTGGGATAGTCGGGCGGGTAGGGCATATCCCCGAGACCGTTGGCGGCGTCGCGCTCGTACAGGTCGAGCAGCGGCTCCAGTGAATGCGCCACCTCGTCGATCTCGGCGTGGCGGTCCCCGATCTGGGCGAATCGGGTGGGCATCGTCGCGACCGTGAAATCCTCGGGCCGGACCTCGGCGAGCTCCTGCCAGTCGAGTGGCGCCGAGACGGGCGCGCCCGGCTTGGGCCGGATGCTGTAGGCCGACGCGATCGTCCGGTCGCGCGCGTTCTGGTTGTAGTCGATGAAGATCCGCTCGCCGCGCTCCTCCTTCCACCAGCTCGTCGTGACCTGATCGGGGAGGCGTCGCTCGAGCTCCCGGCCGAAGGCGATCGCCGCGTGGCGGACGTCGGTAAACGTCCACCGCGGTTCGACCCGGATGTAGATGTGAATGCCGCGCCCGCCGGAGGTCTTCGGGAAGCCGCGGTAGCCGAGTTCCTCAAGCAGCTCGCGCGCCCCGGCGGCGACGAGCGCGGCGTCTTCGAAGTCGGTGCCCGGCTGGGGGTCGAGGTCGAGGCGGAGCTCGTCGGGATGGTCGACGTCCTCGCGCCGCACCGGCCAGGGATGGAAGGTGATCGTGCCCATCTGGCCGGCCCAGGCGACCACCGCGATCTCGGTGGGGCAGACCTCGTCGGCGCGGCGGCCCGAGGGGAAGGCGATCTGCGCCGTCTCCACGTATTCGGGAGCGCCCTTCGGCACACGCTTCTGGTAGAAGGCGTCGCCCACCCGGCCCTCGCGCGTCGACAGGACCATGCCCGGGTACACGCCCTTGGTCCAGCGCTCGAGCGTGGTCGGGCGGCGGTTCAGCGCGCGCATGATCCCGGGGTCGACGGCCAGGTAGTAGTTGACGATGTCGAGCTTCGTGACTGGCACGGTGCGCTCAGTCTCGGGGAAGATCACGCGATCCGGGTTCGAGACGCGCACATCGCGCCCCTCGGCGTCGACGACCGTGGCGGGCAGCGCGGGCATGACTGGAAGTTCTACCGGTCCGGCGGTCTCGGCCGCGGGCTATGCGACTCGCTCAGAGGCGCTCGGACCCTTTATTAGGGCACCCTAATTAGGGAGCCCTATTCCGTGCTAGAGGGCGCCCGCCCAATGCCCAGCATCGAAGTCGGGATTCCGTAGGAGGTCGTTCGATGAGCGAAGGTCAAGACCGCGCCACCCAGGCCACCCGGCCGGTTTCCCGGCGTGCCGGCGAGCGGGTCAGCTTCTACGTGTGGACCGCGTTGGTGCTGGCCGCGGCGGTCGCGATCGTGGTGCTCGGCTGGCATGCCAAGGGCGGGACGACCGACCCGACCGACCTACCACCCGGGCATCGGCTGAGCCACACGACGGTCGTGATCAACAGCGCGATCCTGGTCTTCCGCGAGGGGCTCGAGACGATCCTCGTGCTGGCTGCGGTGATGGCGAGCTTCCTCGACGGCAACCGCGTTTACCGACGGCCGGTCGCGCTCGGCGGCAGCGGCGCGATTGTGGGCGGGATCCTGACGTGGTTCTTCGTGGTCTGGCTGATCGGCCGCTTCCACGGAGGCGAATTCGACGTGCAGGCCGCGACTGGACTGCCCTCGTTGATCGTGCTCCTCGCGGTGATGGTCTGGTTCTTCCACAAGGTCTATTGGACCGGGTGGATCTCGCACCACCACCACCGCCGTCGGCGGAGCCTGCTGGCGGCAGACGCTGAGACGACCCAGCGCCGGATGCTGCTCGGCCTGGCCTTGCTCGGCTTCACCTCGGTCTACCGCGAGTGCTTCGAGATTGTGATCTTCCTCCAGAACCTCCGCGAGCTGTATGGATCGAGCGTCGTGCTCGAGGGCGTGGTGATCGGCTGCTTATTCACAGCCGCCGCGGGCGTCCTCACCTTCGCCTGCACCAGCGGCTTCCCTATCGGCGGCTGCTGATCATCACCGGCGTGATGCTCCTGTTCGTGCTGATCGTGTCGGTCGGCGAGGAGGTCAACGAGATGCAGCTGGCCGGCTGGATCGGCACCACCAATGTCTCCTGGCTGAACATCCCCGGCTGGATGGGCACGTGGTTCAGCCTGTTCAACAACTGGGAGACGTTCATCGGCCAAGGCCTCGCCGTTGCCCTGGTCCTCGGCTCTTACGTGGGGGCGCAGTACCTGCGGGTGTGGCGCCCCCGGCGGCGCGGCCAGCAACCCGCCCGCCGGGCGAGCGCCCCACCGCAACGCCCGGCCGACATCGCGGTGGGCGCCCCGATCGCCGGCGCCGCGATCTAGCCGGTAGGCGGGCGTCAGAAGTGCAGCCGCGCGAGGCGCAACCCGCCGCGCGGACGCTCTCCTTCGGCCAGCGACGCCATGGCGGGCACCATCTCGCTGGTTACCAGCCCCGCCTCGTCGGTCATTTCGTCGACGATCGCGAATGACCGGGCGATCCCTTCGGGCGTGTCGACGATGATGGTGACGATCGGCACGTGGCGGCGGAGCTGGAGCAAACGGTCGCCGTGTGGAGCGTGGTCGCCGTGGAAGCCCCAGACTCCTCTGACGCACGTGACGCCGCGGGCCTGGCTCTCGCGCAGCCGGCGGACCAGTGCCACGTGGAGCGGGCTCCGTTCGTGGCGAGCCTGCTCCGATGCGTAGATCATGAGCTTCTGCCAGACGGCTAAGCCGTGTTCGTCCGCCTCCGGTAACGACGTGGGTGGCGCCAGCAGCTGCCCGTCGCGCTTACACACCCGGACGCGCTCGAGCGTGAACAGCGGGCGGCTCAGGATGTTCCCGAGCTCGGGTAACACGCGGGCGATCTCCTCGCCGGCACCCAGCGCGATGATCATCACCGGGACGTCGGTGTTCCGTCCGAAGAAGCGTGCGCGCTGCCGGATGCCGTGGGACGTGCCGTCGACGCCGAGAAGCGCGGTCGCGCCGGCGATGCCGCGGCGATGCAGGAGATCGCAGATGGCGACGTAGGCCGGAACGCGGTCGATCTGCTCTCCGCGGCCGACGTATATCGTCAGCTTGGTCGCCTCGTCCAATTCGTCTGGGAGTGACACCGGCGCGATATCGCCGCTCAGGATCCTGGCGCGCTCCAGCGTGATCAGGCCGTGGCGCTTGATAGCGACGACCTCGTCGAGGAGATTCTCGATTCGGGATCTCGTGTCGACCGCGATCGAGACGAGGGGCAGATCCTCGGACAGCGTGAGAAGCCGGTCGGTGCGCCGGTGGTGCTTGACGCCGAATCCCTCGGCCCCGCGGAGCATTACGCTGACCTCGACCTCCTTGCGTCCATATAGATCCAGGAGGGCATCGGCCAAGAACTGGTGCTCGGTCCGGTGGCGCTCTCCGAAGTAGGTTGTGAGCTTGAGACAGTCTGAGTTCACAGGTGAGTGCCGATCACACGACCCAGAGCCACGGCGCCGAGACCCACGACGAGGCTGACGAGGAGGTTGGCGCCCGCGACGGCCAACTCACCGTCCTCGACGAGGCGCTGGCTCTCGAGCATCCAAGTCGAGAACGTCGTGTAGGAACCGAGCGTCGCCGTCCCGGCCAACAGGAGACGGGTCCCCGTGAATCCCAGCCCCACCAGCAAGCCGAGGATCGCGGCTCCGGTGACGTTGATCACGAAGGTGCCGAGGGGAAAGTCGCGCGGGACCCGGGCCGCGATCAGCCCGTCGAGAAAGAACCGAAGTAGTGCGCCGAGTCCGCCGAGCAACCCGACGCCAACCCACACCAGAGCGCTCACGCCACCGTCCTCACTCGGCGGACGAACATGGTCGCCAGATGGACGCTGCCGTATCCCAGGGTGAGGCTGGCAGCCGCGTAGGCGACGGCCAGCCCGTAGCGGTGCGCGTCGATCATCTTGAGCAGGTCGAGCTGCATGGTCGAGAACGTGGTGAACGCCCCGCAGAATCCGGTGCCTAGCAGGGGACGACGGTAGGCCGACAGTGGCAGTCGCTCCTGCAGGCGAGTGGCAAAGTACCCGAGCATGAACGTGCCGATGACGTTCTCCGAAAATGTGACCCATGGCCACCCCGGAGACGTTCCCGCGCCCGTCTGAAGCAACGCCACACGGAGCAGCGCACCGGCGACGCCACCGGCAAAGATCGCAGCCATCTCGCGTCTGTCCCGTCCCGGCACGGCTCAGGATGGTAATGCGGCGGCCGCTCACGCCTGGCGGTGCCAGCTCTCCGGCATCACGGCTGGCGCGCTACTGAGGTCCTTGCCGAAGATCCGACGGTAGGAGTCTTCGCCATAGCTCGTCGGCAACGGCTCGCCCGCGGAGATCCGGAACGTGCGCGCTCCTTCTCGGCCCCGATCGGCTCGCAGGAACAACGTGGTGTGAACCTCCTCGCGATGAAAGCCGCTCGCGAGATCGAACATGTGCGTGACAAACAGAATCTTGACCCCGGCTTCGAGCAACGCGGTCACCACCTGTCGGGCGATCTCCGAGCCCTCTCGCTCGTTGGTGCTCGCGAACGATTCGTTGCAGAGCAACAGGCAACCTGAGCCGATGTGAGCGACGATTTCGCTCATCCGGGACAGCTCCTCGTCGAGCTTCCCGCTCTCCATCGTTTGATCCTCTTCGCGCTTGTAGTGGGTGAAGAGACCGTTGGTCACGTTCACTCGCAGCGACTCGGCGCCGACGAACATCCCGCACTGGGTCATGAGCTGCGCCAGTCCGATGCTGCGCAGGAAGGTGGATTTGCCGCCCTGGTTGGCACCCGTGATGAACACCAGAGACTTGCCGTCGGCGGCCAGGTCGTTACCGATCACATGCTCGTCCGTCGTGAGCCTCAAGCAGATGTCGTACAGGCCTCGGGCGGACAGGACGCGCTCATCGGGTGCGCTCGCGTCCGGGAGCGTCACCGGCTGGCCGAGCTCGGCAAGTCGCTCGCTCAGATTCAGACACCCGACATAGAAGCCGATCTCGACGCGAAGCATGACGAAGAAGCTGTGGACATGATCGACTGCTTGAGCGAGAGCGTTGGCGACCGGGTTGAGGCCCTTGTCCTCGAGATCAGACAGCGCCCTGAACCCGCCCTCGTCTCGATCCGGGATCGTGAAGCTGTAGCCGGAGCGATCGA
>DATBYI010000490.1:0-22826 GCA_036513815.1 Solirubrobacteraceae bacterium | reverse complement strand
CTCGTGCTGTCCATAGAACGCCACGAGCGCGCCGCCCAGCTCGCGCAGGTCGCCGACGGTCGCCGAGCGGCCGCACACGTAGGCGCGAGTCCGCCCGTCGGGCCAGACCCGGCGAGCCAGGACGATCTCCTCCGCGCCGGTGGGAAGCCGCTCGAGGTCGGCGAGCTCGGGCGGGATCGAAAACACGCCCTCGACGTACGCCTCGGCCGCCCCGCGGCGCACCACGCCGCTTCCGGCGCGGCCTCCGAGCAAGAGGTCGAGCGCCTGGGCCAGGAGCGTCTTGCCGGCGCCCGTCTCCCCCGTGACGACGTTCAGCCCGGGCGCCAGGCGGAGCTCGGCCCGATCGATCAGCAGCAGGTTCTCGACGCGGAGCTCTTGCAGCATGGGCCTCGGGTGTACCAGGCGGCCCCGACAGATCCGACATCCCAGGAGGTACGGTAAGCATCGAACCCGAGAGAGGAGAGCGATGGCCACCCGCAACGGTCACCGGCAGGTGACGGCTCCACCGGATGTCGACGTTTCGAGCCTCAAGCGAGCGCTGACCCAGGCCGTCTCGGGCGAGGTGCGCTTCGACGCCGGGACCCGCGCGATGTACGCCAACGACTTCTCCATCTACCGGGCGGTACCGATCGGCGTGGTCATCCCGCGCGGGCCGGAGGACGTGATCGCCGGCGTGGCCGCCTGCCGCGAGTACGGCGCGCCGGTACTGCCGCGCGGAACCGGCACGGCCCCCAGCGGCCAGACGACCAACGTGGCCGTCGTGTTCGACTACTCGAAGTACTACAACGAGATCGTCGACCTCGACCCGGACGCTAGACGCGCTCGGGTTCAGCCCGGCGTGATCTGCGACCAGCTACGCAACGCCGCCGAGGAGTTCAACCTCACTTACGGTCCGGATCCGGCCACGCACGAGTACTGCACGTTCGGCGGAATGCTCGGCAACAACTCGTGCGGCACCCACTCGTTGATGGCGGGCAAGACGTCGGACAACGTGATCGAGCTCGACGTCGTGCTCTACGACGGCACGCGGATGACCGTGGGCGAGACGAGCGACGAGGAGCTCGAACGGATCATCGCCACCGGCGGGCGCCGGGGCGAGATCTACGCGGCCTTGAAAGACCTCCGCGATCGGGTCGGAGACCGGGTCAGGGCCGAGTACCCCGACATCCCGCGCCGCGTCTCGGGCTACAACCTCGACCAGCTTCTGCCCGAGAACGGATTCCACGTCGCGCGGGCGCTGGTCGGATCGGAGGGCACATGCGTGAACGTGCTCGAGGCGACCGTGCGGCTCGTCCCGAGCCCGCAGCACCGCCGCACGCTTCTGCTCGGCTACCCCGACGTGTTCCTGGCCGCCGACCACGTGCCGGTGATCCTCGAGCGGTGTAGCCCGATCGGTCTCGAGGGGTTCGACGATCAGCTGATCAAGAACATGATCGCCAAGAGCCGGCTCGCCGCCGAGCGCAAGGTGCTGCCCGAGGGCCGGGCGTGGCTGTACGTCGAGTTCGGCCAGGACGATCCCGACGCGGCGACCGAGGAGGCGGAGCGAGCGCTCGAGCTGCTGCGAGACGGACCCCAGATCGACGCCCGGGTGATCATCGACAAGGCCGAGAACGTGAGCGCCTGGAAGGTGCGCGAGAGCGCGGTCGGCGACAGCCGCGCCCCCGGGTACATGGACGCCGAGGGGAACTGGGAGGACGCCGCCGTCCACCCGAACAAGCTCGGCGCCTACCTGCGCGACTTCCAGCGGATCCTCGACGACCACGGCTACCGGTGCGTCTACTACGGCCACTTCGGCCAGGGGTGCGTGCACACGCGGATGGACTTCGATCTCAAGAGCGCGCAGGGCGTCAAGACGTTCCGGTCGTTCATGGAGAAGTGCGCCGACCTCGTCGTCTCCTACGGCGGGTCGCTGGCCGGCGAGTACGGCGAGGGCCACGGCCGGGCCGAGCTCCTGCCCAAGATGTTCGGGCCCGAGCTGATGGCCGCCTTCAACGAGTTCAAGCGGATCTGGGACCCCGACGTGAAGATGAACCCGAACCGCCTGATCGGCGACGTCAAGCTCGACGAGGGCCTCCGGCTCGGGCCCGACTACCGTCCGCCCGAGCTCGTGACGCATTTCGCCTTCCCGGACGACGGCGGATCGTTCGCCACCGCGATCGAGCGCTGCTTCGGGATGGCCAAGTGCCGCAACCTCGGCAGCGTCACGATGTGCCCGAGCTTCCACGTCACGCGCGAGGAGCGCCACTCGACGCGCGGGCGCTCGAGGCTCCTGTTCGAGATGCTCAAGGGCGACGTCGTCACCGACGGCTGGCGTGACGACGAGGTCAAGGAGTCGCTCGACCTGTGCCTGGCCTGCAAGGGGTGCACGGGCGACTGCCCCGTCCAAGTCGACATCCCGACCTACAAGGCCGAGTTCCTCTCGCACTACTACGCGCGGCGCCGACGCCCGCTGACTCACTACGTGCTCGGCCTGATGCCGTGGTGGGGACCGGTGGCCGCGCGGACGCCGCGACTGGCGAACGCGCTCAGCCACGCCCCGTGGCTGTCGGGCGCCGGAAAGCGGACGATCGGGATCGCCGAGGAGCGCGATGCGCCGCGGTTCGCGCGCCAGACGTTCCGCGAATGGTTCGCCTCGCGGCCCGCTGCTGCTGGTGCTCGTGCTGGTACTGGTACTGGTGCTCGTGCTGGTGCTGTGCGGGCGACTCGCGGGCGGGTCGTGCTGTGGCCCGATACGTTCACCGACCTGTTCGAGCCGGACGCCGGCAAGGCCGCCGTCGACGTGCTCGAGGCCGCCGGGTTCGCGGTCGAGATCCCGTCCAAGCGGGTGTGCTGTGGTCGCCCCCTGTACGACTTCGGCATGCTCGGGCTGGCCCGGCGGACGCTCCTGGACACGCTCAAGACGCTGTCGGAGCCGATCGAGGCGGGCGTGCCCGTGCTCGTGCTCGAACCGAGCTGCGCCTCGGTGTTCCGCGACGAACTGCGCAAGCTGCTCCCCCACGACGAGCACGCCCGGCGCCTCGTGGCTCAGACCGTCGTACTCGAGGAGTTGCTCGAGCGTCACGCACCCGACTGGCAGCCACCGCGCGTCGAGCGACGGGCGCTGGTTCACGGCCACTGCCACCAGAAGGCGGTGATCGGGGCGGGGACCGGCCTGCTCAGCCGCGCGGGCGTCGAGGCCGAGATGACGAAGGCGGGCTGCTGCGGTATGGCCGGCTCGTTCGGCTATCACGCCGGGGAGCAGTACGACGTTTCGATGCGGATCGGCGAGCAGTTCCTGCTGCCCCAGGTCAGGTCCGCCGAGCCGGACACGCTGCTTGTCGCGGACGGGTTTTCGTGCCGGACCCAGATCGCCGCCGGCACCGGCCGGCGCGCCATGCACTCCGCGGAGGTGCTGCGGATGGCGTTGCAACCGATTGCATAAGCCACCGCCGTGTCGGGTAGGTAGGTCCCTAACACGATCCCGGCGCGCACGGGAGGCGCACTCCGACCTTACGCCCGGGAGCCGCGAGGGAGGTTTCCGTGTACAGACAGGTTCTCGATCCGGTGTCCCATTCGCTGGGACTGACCGCGATCTTCGCCATCGTGCCGCTGCTGGTGCTGTTCATCCTGCTCGGCGGCTTCAGAATGAAGGCTCAGTGGGCCTCGCTGATCGCGCTGGGGGTGTCGATCATCATCGCCCTGGTCGTCTACTCGATGCCGATCGGGCAGGCCGGGGACGCAGCGCTCGAGGGGGCGGCGTTCGGCTTCTGGCCGATCATGTGGATCGTCATCAACGCCCTGTGGATCTTCAACATGTCCGAGGCCACGGGCTACTTCGCGATCCTCCGCCGCGCCTTCAGCGGGGTGTCGGCGGACATGCGTGTCCAGGTCGTGATGATCGCGTTCTGCTTCGGTGCGCTGCTCGAGGCGCTCGCCGGGTTCGGGACCCCGGTGGCCATCTGCGGGATCATGCTCGTCGGGCTGGGGATCTCGCCGGTGCGGGCCGCGGCCCTGGCGCTCGTGGCGGACACTTCGCCCGTCGCCTTCGGCGCCATCGCCATCCCGATCACGACGCTGGCCCAGGTGACCGGCCTGCCCGTGCACCATCTGAGCCAGATGGTGGGGCGCCAGACGCCGTTCCTGGCCCTGCTCGTTCCGTTCGTACTCGTGTTCATGGCCGACGGTCGCCGCGGCCTGCGCGAGGCGTGGCCGGCCGCGCTGACCGCGGGCAGCGTGTTCGCGGCGATGCAGTTCGTCACGTCGAACTACATCTCGACCCAGCTCACCGACATCGTCGCCTCGCTCGTGTCGGCCGCCGCCGTCCTGTGCCTGCTGCAGATCTGGTCCCCGCGTGTCTCGGGCGCACCCGCGACGGGCGTCGGGCGCCGGCCGGCCATCGCCGGCGGCGCGGTAGCCGATGTCGCGCTCGAGCGGCGTGCGCAAGCCGAGCAGGGACCGCCTCCGTCCCGCTCGGACATGTTCACGGCGTTCGCGCCCTACCTGATCATCATCGTCGTCCTCGGCGCGACCAGCATCAGCGGCATCGCCAAGGAGCTCGACAAGGCGACCAGCGCCTTCTCCTGGCCCGGTCTGCACGTGCTGAACGGCAAGGGCAAGGCTCCCAGCAGCGAGCTCTTCAAGGCGAACTGGCTGACCGCCGCCGGCACCTGGCTGCTCGTCTCGGGCCTCATCACCGCGGCCGTGCTCCGGGTCCGGCCCGCGCTGGCCGTGCGGCTGTACTGGGAGACGCTCGTCAAGCTCCGGTGGGCGATCCTGACCGTCTGCGCCGTGCTCGCGCTCGCCTACGTGATGAACATGTCGGGCCAGACCATCACGCTCGGCACGTGGGCGGCGGGCGCCGGCGGCTTCTTCGCGTTCCTCTCGCCGCTGATCGGCTGGTTCGGCACCGCGGTGACCGGCTCGGACACGTCGACCAACTCCCTGTTCGGCGGGCTCCAGGTCGCCGCCGCGCACAAGGCCGGCCTGTCGCCGACGCTGCTGGCCGGGGCGAACAGCTCCGGTGGCGTGCTGGCCAAGATGGTCTCCCCCCAGAACCTGGCCATCGGCGCCGCCGCCGTCGGCCTGGCCGGAAAGGAAGGCGACATCTTCCGCCAGGTGATTGGGTGGAGCATCGCCTTCGTGTTGCTGATGGCCGTACTCGTGCTGCTCCAGTCGGGCGTTCTCTCCTTCATGGTCCCCTGACCGATGCGTGCAACGCGAGGCCCGGGCGTCCGTCCGGGCCTCGCGGCGCCGCGCCATTGTGTGTTTTGGGGCCGCTTCGCGGCGTCCCTGGGGCCGGGGAGCCCATCCGGTCCGGGGCCGCGCTCCCGATGGCGGCCGCCCGGCGCGCCCGGCGCGAGCGGCCCGGCCCGGCAGGCACGAGCGGCCCGCCCGGCAGGCGCGAACGGCCCGCCCGGCCGGCGCGAGCGGCCCGGCCGGCGGGAACGGCCCGCCCGGCGCGAACGGCCTGGCCCGGCAGGCACGAGCGGCCCGCCCGGCACGGATGCCGGGCGGAACCGGCCCCAGGGACGCCGAGCGAAGCGAGGCCCATGACTACATAGGGCGGTCATCTCGCCACTCGGCTCAGCGGCCGGTGCCGAATGACGAGTTCCCCGCACCAGAGGCCCGTGAACGGCCGTTCACGCCCGCGGGACCGGCCGAGTGACGCGTTTCCCGCGCTGCCAAGTCGGCTCAGACGCCACCGAACCATGCATAACGCGCCAAAGGCCGCTCCCCAGCCCCGACCGGATACACATAAGCATCGCCACGATGCTTATGTGGCCAGAGCGGGCGGACCCGCTGCGGCTTTGCACGTTTGCAGGGTGGCGGGCGTCGGCGGTTTGTCCGGTGGCAGGCGCCGGCGGGCCCACTCCGGGGAGGTGTGCAAAACGCCCGGCGCCGAGAATCGCCCCCAGACGGAATCTCGCCCCAGATAGAGAATCGCGCGCCCCGACGAACTGCGGGCTGGACCTACTGCATCGACGACAGCCGGCCGAACTTCTCCCGCAGGCGGTGGTAGAAGTTGGCGCCGGCCACCTGCGCCAGGCAGCCCTGGTCGTCGACGAACCGCGCCTCGATCTCCTCGTCCGGCGCCAGCGTGCAGACCGGCCGGCCGTCAACGGTGACGTCGACCGACTCCTCCTGCGAGCGGTTGTGGACGGTCACGACGTCGGTCGGCGCTACCACGAGCGCCCGGGCGGTCAGTGAGTGCGGGGCGATGAAGGACACGACGAACCCGGCGACGCCCCAGGCCATGACCGGACCGCCGTTGGCCAGGTTGTAGCCGGTGGAGCCGGCCGGCGTGGCGACGGCGAGGCCGTCGCAGCGCACCCGCCCGATCTCGTCCGCCCCCACCGCGTAGGCGAGATCGGCGACGCGGTTCCCCGGCTGGCGGTGGATCGAGACGTCGTTGATGGCGAGCCAGTCACCGCTCGCACCGGTGAGCACGATCCCCGGCAGCGACAGGACCTCGAACTCGCCGGCGAACGCTCGAGTGAAGCCGCTCTCGGCCTCCTCGCGGTCGACGGTGGCGAGGAACCCGATCTCGCCGAAGTTGACCGCGAACACCGGCACGCCCGTGCCCGCGTAGCGGCGCAGCGCGGTCAGGATCGTGCCGTCGCCCCCCATCGCGAAGCAGATGTCGACGTCGATCCGGCCCTCGACGTCGACCTCGAGCCCTGGGGCGTGCTCGAGGCGGTGCTTGCGCGTCTCCTCGGGATCGACGAACATGGTGGCGCCCGCCGCCCGCGCGATCGCCACCAGCGCGTCGATGGCCGGCCTCGTCTCCGAGGGCCGGCGATGCGTGAGCACGGTAGCCGTCCGGACGGGGTTCATGCCTCGACCTCGTGGCCGTCCGGCTCAACCTCGTCGGCGGCCAGCTCGAGATCCACGGAGGGACCGCGCGAGCCTTCGGCCAGCCACGCGAACGTCTCGAGGTTGCCCTTCGGACCCGGCAGGCCCGACGACGCGTAGCCGAGAACCGAGACACCGAGCGCCACCGCAGCCGCACCGACCTCGACGAGCGCCAGCCGCCGAGCCGACGCGTCGCGCACGACGCCGCCCTTGCCCACCGAGGAACGCCCGACCTCGAACTGCGGCTTGATCAGCGCCAGGCAGTCGAACCGTGCGGCGGCACAGCCGAGCACAGCAGGCAGGACCTTGGCCAGCGAGATGAACGACACGTCGATCACGATCAGATCCGGCGCGTAGGGCAGCTGCTCGGGTCGCAGCGATCGGGCGTTGCATCGTTCGATGACGGTCACGCGGGGATCGGAGCGCAGCCGCCAGTTGAACTCCCCGTAGGCGACGTCGACCGCGACCACGTGGGAAGCGCCAGCCTGGAGCAGACAGTCGGTAAAACCGCCGGTCGAAGCCCCCACGTCGAGGGCAAGACCGCCGGTCACGTCCAGCTCGAACGACGCGAGTGCGTTCTGGAGCTTGATTCCTCCGCGCGAGACGAACGGTGGCGCCGCGATCACCTCGAGCTCGACGTCATCCGGCACGAGCTCCCCCGGCTTCTGCGCCCGCCGGCGTTCGGGGAGCACGAGCACGTCGCCGGCCAGCACCGACGCGGCGGCCTTCGACCGTGACGGGAACATCCCTCGCTCGGAGAGCAGCGTATCGAGCCGAACACGCGTCACCTGCCGCGGCAGGGTACGTGATCCGCCGCGTCTCAGTTCAGCGCCGCGACGGTCTCGACGGCCCAGCCGAGAGCATCGCGGTAGGAGGTGGCGACGCCGCGGGTCAGCGCGCCCAGGCTGGCGGCGTCGAAGTCGCCTCGCTCGTAGCTGACCACCGCATCGAGGATGCTGCCCGCCGGGCCGGCGCGGTGAAGCAGTGCGCCCGAGACCTCCTCGGCGAGCGGCAGCTCGTCGACGATCGTCTCGAGCGGGACCTCGAGCAGCGCGTCGGCCACCGACAGCAGTCCCACCGTGAACAGCTGATCGCCGGCCACGTCGTGGCGCTCGGAGCCAAGCAGCTCGCACATCCGCGCGCGGGTCAGGCCCACCACGGACAGCTCGCGCGGCGTGCTCGGACCGCCGGTGAGGGCGACGAGCAGGGCCCAGCGGGACACTCCACGGGAACCCAGCATCATCACCGCCTGGCGGATCGAGGTGATGCTCCCGCGCATGCCGATGTAGGCCGAGTTGATGTAGCGCAGCAGCTTTACGCTGAGACCGACGTCGCGGTCGATCACCTGCTCGAGCTCCTCGATCGTGGCCGAGCCGCCCTGGAGCGCGGCCAGCGACACGAGCGTACCCATCTCGCCGACGGGAACCTTGCGTACGCGAGCCCGGTGGCGGCTCGCGTAGAACGGCCCGGAGAACAACTCGTACCCGAGGGACTTGGCCGCCTCGAAGCCGTCGTAGTCGGCGAGGCCGGTGGCCAGCGCCGTGGCGCGGCCACCCTTGATGCGCGAGACGATCACCCCGGCGTCGCCCTCGTCCCAGTCGGCGAAGTCAACCTCGACCGTCCCGAACCGGCCCAGCAGCGCCTCGTCGAAGTCGGGACCCGGCAGGCCGTACAGCGACAGCGCGTAGCCGCGGCCGGTCAGCGCGTCGATCGTGCTCGCCACCTCCGCGTCGAGCGCGGTGTCGTGGGGGATCCGCAGCATCACGCGGTCGGGGCGTACGGGAGGGACGCCGAGGGCGAGCAGCACCTCCCGCGGCAGCGGCAGGTGCGCCAGCGAGCTGCCGACGAGCTCGTCGAGACCGACACTGCTCAGCACGTCTCCGAGCAGTCGCGCGGCCGACGCCTCTCCCGGCTCGGTCCCGTCGCCGCTCGAGTAAGCGACGCGATACCCGCTCACGCGCATCTGCCCGTCGACGACGGGCTGGCGCGAGACGTAGAGCTCCCGCCCCGCGGGCGAGCGCTCGGCGTCGGTTTCAAGCTCCCGGGTTGCCATCGCCCTTCCTTCGGCGCGAACGGGCCGTCACCCTAGGACAAACGCCGGTAAATCAACGGTTGGTGGAGGGCGCTGATCAGACGATCGCCGACGCCTGAGGGCGGCGCGTCAGGCGATCGAGATACCGCTGTATTCGGCGACCGCGGACTCGATCCGCTCGGCGATGCGCTCGCCGGTGAAGCCGATCTCCTCGTGCAGGAGCTTCGGCGAGCCGTGCGTCACGTACCGGTCGGGAAGCCCAACGCGCAGGATGCGGGGCGCGAGCCCGGCGTCGGAGAGCCGCTCCCACACGGCCGAGCCGAAGCCGCCGGCCAGGACGCCCTCCTCGATCGTCACGAGCAGGTCGTGCTCGGCGGCGAGCTGCGCGGCCAGCCCCACGTCGATCGGCTTGGCGAAGCGGGCGTCGGCCACCGTCACCGACAGGCCGTGATCGGCCAGGATGTCGGCCGCTTCGAGCGCCTTGGCGACGCCCGTGCCGTAGCCCAGGAGGGCCACCCGCTCGCCCTCCCGCAGGATCTCACCGGTCCCGATCTCGATCGCCTCCGGCCGCGCGGGCAGCGGCACCCCGACCCCCTCGCCGCGCGGATAGCGCAGAGCGACGGGGCCGTCGTCGTGGAGCAGGGCGGTGCGCAACATGTGGACGAGCATCGCCTCGTCGCGCGGGGCCATCAGCGTGATGTTCGGCAGGCAGCGCAGATACGCGATGTCGAACGCGCCGTGGTGGGTCGGGCCGTCGTCGCCGACGAGGCCGGCGCGGTCCATCGCGAAGACGACGTTCAGCTTCTGTAGGCAGACGTCGTGGACGATCTGGTCGTAGGCCCGCTGGAGGAAGGTCGAGTAGATCGCCGCCACCGGCTTGCCGCCTTGGAGCGCCAGCCCGGCGGCGAACAGAACCGCCTGCTGCTCGGCGATCCCGACGTCGAAGTAACGGTCGGGCAGCTCTCGCTGGAGGATGTTCAGACCGGTGCCCGAGTTCATCGCGGCGGTGATCCCGATCACGCGGTCGTCGCGCCGGCACTCCTGTACGAGAGCCTGACCAAACACCTGCGTGTACTGCGGCGGCGCCGGCTTCTTGGCGGGCTCACCTCCCACCGCTCGCGCTGCCGCCACCGGCATTCCGTTCGCGATCGACTTCGGTTTGGCGGCGTGCCACTTCTCCATGCCCTCGAGTCCGCCCTCCTCGGCCGGAGCGAACCCCTTGCCCTTGACCGTGGCGCAGTGGACGACGACGGGGCGCCCGGCGGTCAGCGCCTCGCGCAGGGCGCGCCGGATCGCGCGCACGTCGTGCCCGTCGATCACCCCGATGTAGGCGAAGTCGAGCTCCTCCCACCAGAGGCCCGGCGCCCAGAACGCTTTGATCGACTCCTTGACGTGCGGCCCGAGGCGCTCGAAGGCGGAGCCGATGCCCACGGGCAGCTTGGTCAGTCCCTCCTCGAACTCCTCCCGGGCACGCCACAGCTTCGGGTTCAGGCGAATCCGGTTGAAGTTGCGCGAGAGCGCCCCGACGTTCGGCGCGATCGACATGCCGTTGTCGTTGAGGACGACGACGATCGGGGTTCCCTCGCCACCGGCCTGGTGGACCGCCTCGAAGGCGACGCCGCCGGTCATCGCGCCGTCACCCACGACCGCCACCACGTGGCCGTCCTCGCCGTGGCCGCGGAGCATCGCCTCCTTGATCCCGACCGCGTAGCCGATCGCCGTCGAGGCGTGGCCGGCGCCCATGATGTCGTGCTCGGACTCTTGGATGGCGCAGAACGGAGCTAGACCGCGGTACTTGCGAATCGTGTGCAAGCGGTCGCGACGCCCCGTGAGGATCTTGTGCGGGTACGCCTGGTGACCGACGTCCCAGAGGATCTTGTCGCGCGGCGAGTCGAGCATGGAGTGGAGGGCCACAGCGATCTCGCACGCGCCAAGATTGGCGCCGAAGTGCCCGCCGATCTCGCCGACGGTGTCGATGATGTGCTCGCGCACCTCCTGGGCCAGTAGCTGGAGCTCCTCGTCGGCCATGGCGTGGAGGTCCTGCGGCTTGTCGATCCGCTTGAGAAGGTCAGACATCAGAAGGATCGGGTGGCGATGAAATCGGTGATCTGCTCGAGCGCAGCCGCTGAAGAAGAAGATCCCGCACGCCCCGCGGCCTTGGCAAGCGCGGCTCGGGCTCGCTCATGCGACCGCGACGCGAGATCACGGGCGCCCTCTACCCCAAACTCTGTCACGTATGTCCGCTTGCCCAGCCGCTCGTCGCTCCCCTGCTGCTTGCCGAGCGTCTCATCGGTACCGGTTACGTCCAGGATGTCGTCCACGATTTGGAAAAGTACCCCCAGCTCTTGGGCGAAGCGGCTGAAGCTGTGAATTCTCTCAGCGTCGTCGAGTCCGTCCAGCAGGAGCACGCATTCGATGCTCGCCGCGATCAGCCTGCCGGTCTTGAGCTCGTGCAGGCGGCGCAGGCCATCGGGGCCATCCGGTGCGGTACCGGCCACGTCGACGTACTGACCGGCGACCATTCCCTCGGCCCCGGTCGCGTTAGCTAGCTCGCGCGCCGCGGCGAGCAGCCGGCCCGGCTCGGCGTCCTGACGGGAAAGGAGAAGCGCGAACGCCTCGGCGTAGAGCGCGTCGCCGGCCAGGATCGCGACGTCCTCCCCGAACGCGCGGTGGCAGGTCGGCCTGCCTCGGCGCAGGTCGTCGTCGTCCATCGCGGGCAGGTCGTCATGGATCAGAGAGTATGTGTGAATCAGCTCAATCGCCGCCCCGAACGGCAGCACCGAGTCGGGATCGCGCCCGATCGCGGAAGCAGTGGCAAGAGCCAGCACGGGCCTGATTCGCTTTCCACCGGCGAGCAGCGAGTAGCGCATCGCCTCCTCGAGGCCGGCGGCCTCGGGCCCTACCCGCCCGGTCGTGAAGCGCAGGGACCCCAGATAACCCTCCACCTTCGAGCGCAGATGCTCCGGATACGCGTGGGCGGAACGCGACAACGGCACGGAGGGCGTGACCGCTCTCCCCTCGCTCGTCGTATCGACCACTATGCGGTCGGCAGAGGCAGCTGTCCCGGAAGGTCGGGCAGCGGCTCGAGCGCCGCCCGCATCCGCTGGTCGACCTGCGACGAAGCCTCGCTCGCCAGCCGCGCGCATTCCTCGATTAATTGGAGCGCGCTGTCGACCTCGAGATCAGGGGCGCGAAGCTGCTCCGCCGCCTCCTCGAGCCGGGCGCTCAGCTCGGTCAGGGGATCGTTCACGCCCGAAAGGGTAGCGGGCCGCGTTACTGGGATGTGTCGGCGGCGCCTTGCGGCTAATGAAAATTGTCGGCGGCGCCTGGCGGCAGTGCCAACGGCCAATGAAAATTGTCGGCGGCGCCTGACGGCAGTGCCAACGGCCAATGAAAATTGTCGGCGGCGCCTGACGGCGGCGCCAACGGCCAATGAAAATTGTCGGCGGCGCCTGACGGCGGCGCCTTAGTCAGAATCGCAACAGGGCGCCGACGCCCCCGAGCGGCCCGAGATCCGGGTAGTGGCGGACGATCATCACGTCAGCATCCTGGGCCAGCGCCGCCTCGATCGTGGCCTCGCGGAGGTGCTCGACCTCCTCGACCTCACCGCCATCGGCCGGGCAGCGGTCGGTCGCCTCGAGCATCAGGAGCCCGCAGCTCAGGCAGCGCGCCCCGCGCCGGTCAAACCCCGGCTCGAGCAAGAGCGTCTGCACCCGGCGCTCGTTGAGGGCCTCGAGCGTGTCTTCCGCGCCGCCGACGGCGCGCCCACCGGTTCCGACCCCAGCGGCCAGGCGGTCGAGCGCGTCGCGCTCGAGCTGCTTCTCGTCCTCGACGACGAGCTTGGCCAGCGAGCGGCGGATCTCCTCGTCGTTCGCGCTCGAGAGGTCTACCTCGACCCGTCCCGACGCGAGGTTGGCCCGGACCTCGGCGGATAGGAAGCCCTCGAGCCGCGGGACGATCTCGACCGGGCCGCCGAGCGCGGCGCGGTGGAAGTCCTCGCTCCGCCAGCGCTGGTTGACGGCCTCCGCGACGCGGCGCAGATGGTCGTCGGTGTCCTTCTCGATGCTGCGCTCGTAGCGACTCTGTGACCAGCCGCCCTGATCGTGCTGGCCACGCACGTAGTCCTCGAAGCTTCCGTCCTCCTCCAGGCGGTCGGCCAAGCCCCCGAGCACGCGGCCCAGGCGTCGGTTCACCAGCGCGACGAGCCAACGGCGCTCCCGCATGGTCGCGACGAGCGGCTCGACGTACGGCGTGCGCGCGATCACAACCCGCCCGGGAACCGGCCGGGAGAGCTTCACGACCTCGAACAGATCGTCGCGGCTCGAGCAGAACACCGCCAGCGAGTGGGCACCCTGAAACTCGGCCTTCCCGGCGGTCGAGCCGAGGAAGTCATCGACCCGCTGAAGGTCCTTGCGCAGGCCGATCCGTTCGTCGTGGCCAAGGCCATCGGCCGCTTCCTCGAGCTCGCGAGCGGCCTGATCGATCAGCGAGCGGATCTGCGCCGCGCGCGCCGGGGCGGTGGCGAAGCGGTCGGGATCGAGGTCGAGATACAGACTGATGACCGGGTGTTCCGTCCGGCGTTCGATGAGTCGTCTGGCCGGTCCTGCGGCGACGCCGTTCACCGCGCAAACACTACCCGTCAGACCTCGGCGTCGAGCGCCTCGTTGACGAGCTCATCGGCCCGCGCGTTCTCAGCGCGCGGGACGCTCCGAATGCTCCAGTGGTCAAAGCCGCGCAGCGCGGCCATCGCCTGGGCGTGCAGCGGCTTCATCGCCGGGTGCTTGACCTTGTAGGCGCCGGTCACCTGTCGCGCCACGAGCTCGGAGTCGTTGATTATGTCCACCTCGCTGGCGCCGAGCGCGCGCGCGCGTTCGAGCCCGCGCAGCAGACCCCGGTACTCGGCCACATTGTTGGTGGCGAAGCCGATCGTCTCCCCCAGCTCCTCGAGCACCTGTCCGTCGGGGCCCGCGATGACGACGCCGATCGCGGCGGGACCCGGGTTGCCGCGGGCGCCGCCGTCGACGTGCAGAACTGCCTTCAACCCGAGAGGATGAGTGTCGAGTTATTCCGTGGCGAGCTCAGGGAGCTCGCCCGTGACGCGCGGGCGGCGTCGGTCGCGGACGGACCGGTTACCGCCACCCGACGAACTCCGGCCCCGCCGGGACATCTTGCGGCGGTCGACGATCACCTCGACATTGGGGTCGTCGGCGTAGTAGCTCTCGAGCTTCGGCAACAGCTCGTCCGACAACTCCTCTGGAACGACGCAATAGATCACGTTCGCCATGCTAGACGCGCTTGCGAAGGACCACCATCGAACGTGTGTCTAGGCGGTGAATCGTGGCAGCCGGCGCGGAGCCGAGTGATTGGAGGTCGGCGGCGCCTTCGGCGATGCCTTAGCCAGCCCTGAGCGCGCCGTGCTCGTCGTAACCGACGTTGGACTCGCGCTCGCGCGGGGTCAGCTCGTCCAGTTCGTAGCCCTGGGCGGCGACGCGCATCACCGGCACCTCCTCGGACAGGTCCACCTCGTAGCGGTACCAGCACAGCTCCCACGAGGCCACGATCTCGACCAGGCTTGAATGCCCCTCATTCGGGTGTATCGAGATGCCGGGCGAGCCGAGCGACCGCGCGACCCCCGCCACCGTGCGCCGGTGCTCTGAGTTGTTGAAGACCTCGATGGCCGAGGCGATCTTCTGGCCGGCCCCCACGGGTACGGCGCGCACGTGCCGCCGCTCGCCGTTACGTTGCGAGCGGGCGGGCGGGGTCGACTCATGCGCCCGCTTGCGCAGCTCGCGCGCGGTCTCACGCGGTGTCTTGCGCCCTCGCCCAACCGGCGGGGTGCGCGGCTCCGCCGGGGGTGGCGGCCCGGGCTCGGGCTCGGCAAGGGGCGCCCCGTCCTCGAACGCGTCCGCCAGGGCGTCGCGCTCTGGGTCTCGACGACGGCGCAGGCGGCCCAGGAGCGAGCCGCGCCGACTCGACGGGGCCTCGGACCCGTCGTAGGTAGGAACGGTCCCCTCGCGCAGCCACCCCTCGTGCAGGGCGCGCGGCTTGCACAGCTCGCACACCTCGCGGCGTACGCCGCCGTCGATATAGACCTCCGAGCGCTCCCCGCGCAGCAGCGTGCGCCCGCAGACGTCACAGATCGTGTAGGCCGTCGAGGGCCGAATGTCCTTGGTGGCCACGCCGTTCGACTGTACCGCAGGCCTCACGCCTTCACGGCCTCCTTCTCGGCCCTGGCCTCCTCTACGACCTTGCCGGCCAGGTGCCCCGGCACCTCCTCGTAGCGCAGGAACTCCATCGTGAACTCGCCCTGTCCACCGGTGATCGAGCGCAGATCCGGCGCGTAGGAAAGCACCTCGGCCATCGGCACCTCGGCCTTGACCTCGGTCATCCCCGCGCCGACCGGCTCCATGCCGAGCGGCCGCCCGCGTCGGGAGTTGAGATCGCCGATCACGTCGCCCACCGCGTCCTCGGGGGCGGTCACGGTGATCTGCATGATCGGCTCGAGCAGCACCGGCCCGGCCTGCTCCATGGCCTGCTTCATCGCCAGCGAGCCGGCGAGCCTGAACGCCATCTCGGATGAGTCCACGGTGTGGTAGGAGCCGTCGTACAGCCGCACGCGCACGTCCTTGACCGGAAAGCCCGCGACCACGCCTGACTGCATTGCGTCCTGGACGCCCTTCTCGACCGCCGGGATGAAGCCGGTTGGGATCACGCCGCCCTTGATCGCGTTGACGAATTCGAACCCGCTTCCCGCCTCGAGCGGCTCGATTTCGATGTGGCAATCGCCGAACTGCCCCCGGCCGCCGGTCTGCTTCTTGTGGCGCCCATGGGCCTTCGCGCCGCTGCGGATCGTCTCCTGGTAGGGCACGTGCGGCGGGTTCAGGTTGACCTCGGCCCCGAAGCGCGAGCGCAGGCGCTCGACGATGACCTCGACGTGGACTTGGGAGAGCCCGGCCACGATCTGCTCGCCGGTCTGCTCGTCGCGGTGGAGGTCGATCGTGGGGTCCTCCTCCTGGAGGCGGCGCAACGAGGTGAAAACCTTCTCCTCGTCGCCCTTGCTCTTGGGCTCGACCGCGAAGGCCATGACCGGGGCGGGGAGCTTGATCGACGGCATGCTGATCGGCTCGTCGCGGGCGGCCAGCCAGTCTCCCGCCTTGGTCTCCTTGAGCTTGGCGACCGCGCCGATGTCGCCGGGGCCGAACTCGGACGGGTGTCCGGTGCTCGCGCCGTCGAAGCTGACCAGAGTCCCGATCCGCTCCTTTGTGTGCGTGCGCGTATTCAGCACCTGCGAGTCCTGCTTGACCACGCCCTGGTAGACGCGGAACAGGTTGATCCGGCCCGCAAACGGGTCGGCGCGGGTCTTGAACACGTAGGCGAACATCTCCTTGTCCTCGACCGGCTCGAGCGTCACCTCGCCGATCTCCAGGCCGCCGTGCTTGACCGGTGACGGGAGGTCGTCGACGATCGCGTCGAGCAGGCGGTTGGTGCCGAGGTTGCGCGTCGCCACGCCGCAGGTGACGGGGAAGATGTGGCCGTGGTTGGTGCCGTCCTTGAGCGCGGTGACGATCTCCTCGTGGGAGATCTCCTCGCCCTCGAGATAGCGCTCCATCAGCGCGTCGGAGTTCTCGGCCACCTCGTCCATCAGCTTCTCGCGGTACTCCTGCGCTTGCGCCTCGAGCTCGCCCGGGATCGGGATCTCCTTGCAGTTCTCGCGGCCGGCATCGCCGTACTCGTAGGCCTTCATGTCGACGAGGTCGATCACGCCCCGGATCTCGTGCTCGGAGCCGATCGGGATCTCGGTCGCCACCACGTGCGGGCCGAAGGCCGACTTGAGCGAGTCGAGCGTGCGGAAGAAGTCGGCGCGCTCGCGGTCGAGCATGTTCACGAAGATCAGGCGCGCGAGGTCGAGATCGGCGGCGCGCTGCCACAGGCGGTTGGCGTGAACCTCGATGCCCATCACGCCGTTGATCACGAAGATCGCGGACTCGCACACGCGCAGGGCGCCGAGCGCGTCGGCGATGAAGCTCGAGTCGCCGGGGGTGTCGATCAGGTTGACCTTGCGGTCCTCCCACTCGAACGAGGACATGGCCGCGGTGATCGACATCTGGCGCGCCTTCTCATCGGGATCCGAGTCCGACACGGTCGTTCCCTCGACGACCGACCCCATCCGGTTGATCGTGCCGGCCTGGAACAGCAGCGCCTCGTGCAGTGACGTCTTGCCACTACCCCGGTGGCCGACGAGCGCCACGTTGCGGATGCGGTCCGCGGGCTTGTGCATGCCTTGCTCCTCTCCTTCGTGAAACCCGAAAAGCCGACGATATCGTGCGCCGCCGGGCAAAGCCCGGCCCCAATCAATCGAGCTCGCTGGCCAGCTTGCCTCGCAGGCGCAGCACCGCCTTGGTGTGCAGCTGCGAGACCCGGGACTCGGTGACCCCGAGGACCTCTCCGATCTCGCGGAGGGTCAGGTTCTCGTAGTAGTAAAGGGCAACGACGAGCTTCTCTCGCTCGGGCAGCGCGGCGATCGCGTCGGCGATCCGGTCGCGCAGCTCGGACTGATCCATCAGCTGCTCGGGGTCAGGGGCGCCGCGGTCGGGCAGCGTGTCGAGGAGTGAGATCGCGTCGCCGGTCGAGTCCGAGACGCTCCACAGCTCGTCGAGCGCGACGATCGTCGAGTTGGAGATCTGGAGCAGCGCCTCCTGGAAGCCCTCGACGCTCACGCCCAGCTCGGTAGCCATCTCCTCGTCGGTCGGCGCGCGCTGGTAGCGCGCCTCGAGCTTCATGTTGGCCCGCTCGATCTCACGGGCCCGGGCGCGCACGGAGCGCGGCACCCAGTCGAGCGTGCGGAGCTCGTCGATGATCGCGCCGCGGATGCGGGTGATCGCGTAGGTCTCGAACTTGATCTCGCGGCTCAGGTCGAAGCGCTCGATGGCCGAGATCAGACCGCCGAGACCGTAGGAGATGAGATCGGACTCCTCGACGTGGGCCGGGAGGCCCGAGCTCATCCGGCCGGCGACGTACTTGACCAGGGGCGAATAGGCGACGACCAGGCGCTCGCGCGCACGCTCGTCGCCGGTCGCCTTGAACCGCCTCCACAGATCTTGCAGCTCGATCGCTTTGACGTTGGTTTCCAAGTTCCCCCAGACGTTATTGAGCCCGCCTCATGCGCGGGGATGAGCGCGCGAATAGGTGGACCTTAGGCGGGCCGACTCCACGCGAGTGTAGACCTGAGTGGTCGATATGGTCGCGTGGCCGAGGAGCTCCTGGATGGCTCTGAGGTCGGCTCCGCCGTTCAGGAGATGGGTGGCGAAAGAGTGCCGGAGAGCATGCGGATGAGTGCGCGCGAGAGCCGGCGAGCGTGCCATCGCGTGCCTCGCCCAGCCGTTCAGCCGGCGCCGCACGTCCGATGTCGACAGGCGGCGGCCAGACTTCGACAGGAACAGCGAACTTTCCTCGGCGCTGGCCAGGAGCGGACGCCCGCGCGCGAGGTAGCCCTCGAGGGCGGCGAGCGCGTGCTCCCCCACCGGGACGAGGCGGGTCTTCCCGCCCTTGCCCTCGACACGGACCGCCTCGCCGTCGAAGTCGACGGCGTGGAGATCGAGCGAAACGATCTCCTCGGCGCGCAGCCCGCAGGCGTAGGCGAGCTCGAAGAGCGCCCGATCGCGCAGCTCGAGCGGGCCCGAGGCGGGGATCGAGTCGAGCAGGGCGGCGACGTCGCTCGCCTTGAGGACGTCCGGCAGGCGCTGGGGCCGCTTGGGCGAGCTGAGCAGCTCGGCGGGGTTGTCCTCACGCGTGCCGAGCTCCATCTGGACGCGGAACAGGCCACGTAGCGCGGCCAGCCGCCGGGCGATGGTGGCCGGCGCGATTCCCCGCTCGGCGAGGCCCGCGGCGTAGCGGCGCAGCGTGCGCAGGTCGACCCTGGCCGGGGTGCCGGCGTCGGTCTCCTGCGCCCAGCGGGCGAAATCGCGTGCGTCGCCGAGGTAGGCGAGGTGGGTCTTCTCGGCCACGGCGCGGCGCGTCAGGTCGTCCTCGAACGCGGCGATCGCCTCGGTCCAGGGAGTCTGCTCGGGCGGCTGGCTCATCGAGGCCACCCTATTCGCCGCGGGGACGATCACGCCTGCTCGGACCGGGGGCGAGGGCTAAGGCGCCGCCGACAGTCCCGCTCTTAGGTGACCTGGACGAGCGTCCCGATCGGCGTGTACGGGTAGACGGACGCAGCCTCGGAGTAGGGCATCTCGACGCAGCCGTTGCTCTGGGGGTAGCCGTAGCCGGAACGGATGTAGCCGTGCAGGGCGTCCCCGCCGTTGAAGTAGCTGACGTACGGGATACCTGGGTCGACGTAATGGCTGCCGTCCACGTTGGTGCCGCTCATCGTCACCGACAGCGCGTGCTCGAACACCGCGAACGTCCCTTGGGCGGTCGCCGCCCCTGGTACGCCGGTGTTGACCAAGCCTGACTCGACGGTCTTGCCGTTGTGCCAGGTCGACTCGGTTTCGGGGCTGCCCTCGCTCACCTGCACGAACGTGTAGCCGAAGCTGTTGATCTGACCCTTCACCGCGGCGGTGATCAGCGCGTTCCACACCTGCGGGCCAGCGACGCCGTCGGCGGTCATGCCGTTGCTGTTCTCGAAGGCCATGATCGCGGCCTTGGTCATCTCGCCGTACGTGCCGGGCGCCCACATGCTCTGGAGCGCCGACGGGGTGTTTGGGTAGCGCATCGTGAACGAGCCGGCCGGCGGCTTGATCGCCGCCGCCAGCTGGTTGGCCGTATCGGGCCCGGGGCCCGTCCCGTCGTACTGGAAGCGGAGCGGGAGGTAACCGAGCACGGCCAGGAGCTGCTGGAGGCGCAACGTCGTGCCCTGCGGCACCGTCCAGCTTCCCCACCCGGAGGCCGAGTGCTTGGCGTCGATCAGGTTGACTCCGCTCGGGAGCCCGATGGTGACGTTGGCCCCGAGGCCGTAGCCGAAGTTCGAGGGCACGAACTGGATCGTGCGAGCGTTGATCTTGCGCCAGGTTCCCTGGCTCGCCGGCGTGATGTCCGGCATCGAGCCGTGGAGAGCCTGGGCGATCGGCTTTGAGAAGGACAGCGTGATCGGTGTGCTCGCCTTGATCGTGCTGCCGGGCGACGGGGTGGCCAGCGCACTCGTCGCCACCCCGGACGGGAACCAGCTCACCAGCGAGGGCGTCGAGCTCTCCCACGTGCGGGGTGCCGCGGCGACATAGACCGACCCGGCCACCGCGTTCTTGGGCAGCGTCACCACCGACTGCGGCGCGCTGAACTCCTGACGGTGCAGGGTCCTCGGCGAGGAGCCGGAGGACACCGTCGACACGGGCTGGGCGAACTGGAGCTTGAGCGGCTGGCGATACGCGACGGTCAGGAAGTGCGCGACGAGGTGGGCGCTCGGGGTCATCAGCGTGAGGTGGAGCTGCTCGGACTTGCCGGTCAGCCAGGCGATCCCGCTTGGACGCTTGACCACCACGTAGACGGACAGCAGCTCGTGGGCCGGGATCCGTTTGCTCGGCCAGATCTGTCCGTCCGAGACGTAGGACGGGATCTGCTGGTTGGTGTGGGCGTTCGTGACGCTGATGGACTCGATCGACCCTCCGCCGACCGGCATCGCGACCTTGGCCAGCGCGGTCGGGTCGGTGGTCAGCTTCGCCTTGGAGCTCTTCAGGGTGACCGCGACGGCGCCGGCTGCGGCGACGAGCAGCACGAAAAGGCCAAGGGCGATATAGGGCCCGCGGCGGCGCGAAGGACGCGACATCGCGGCCGATCGGCGCGTGCGCCCGATGGCCCCGGCCCGGCCCCGGTCAGGGCGTAGATAGGTAACTCGTGCCAGCTCGATCCACCTCGCTACCCGCCTATGGTACCGATGCCCTCCCCCGACTCCACTGGCCGAGGCAGGTTCAGTGCACTTTTGCACGGAGGATTTCAGGCTTCTGTAAGGCCCGCGTCAGATCCGTGTCCGTTTTTTGACGTCGCTCAGCGCGTGATGGCGCCGAGCGAAGCGCTCGAGACGAGTTTCGCGTACTTGGCCAGCGCGGCGAGCGGCGCGGGCCGCTCGGGCGGCCGGTAGTCCTGGGCGCGCGCGGCGATCTCCTCGTCGGAGAGCTTGACGTCGAGGCGGCGGGCGTCGATGTCGAGCGTGATCTCGTCGCCGTCGCGAACGATTCCGATCGGGCCGCCTCGGACCGACTCGGGCGCGACGTGGCCGGCCATCAGCCCGTGCGTGGCCCCCGAGAAGCGCCCGTCGGTGAGCAGCGCGACATCCTCGCCGAGCCCCTCGCCGACCAGCGCGGCGGTCACCGCGAGCATCTCCCGCATGCCTGGACCGCCGGCCGGCCCTTCGTTGCGGATGACCACGACGTCGCCGGCTTTGATGCCCTGCGTGCGGACCGCCGCCATCGCGTCCTCTTCGGACTCGAACACCCGCGCGGGCCCGGTTTGCTTGCGTCGCTCGTAACCCGCGACCTTGACCACGCACCCCTCGGGGGCGAGGTTGCCCTTGAGGATCACGAGCCCGCCGGTGTCCTTCAGCGGGTTCTCCAGTGGGCGGACGACCTCCTGGCCCTCGATCTCCTGCGCCTCGTCGGCGCACTGGCCGATCGTCTTGCCCGTGACCGTCTGGGCGTTCTCGTTGAGGATCCCGGCTTGCTTGAGTCGCTTCAGGACAACCGGGATACCGCCGGCGGCATACAGGTCGGGGGCGACGAACCGGCCGCTCGGCTTCAGGTCGCACAAGAGCGGCGTCCGCTCGCTTATCCGGTCGAAGTCGTCGATGTTCAGTTCGATGCCCATCTCGTTGGCCACGGCGAGGAGATGCAAGACGCCGTTGGTCGATCCGCCACTGCACGCGACCGCGGCGATCGCGTTCTCGAGCGCCTCGCGGGTGATGATGTCGCTCGGCGTCTGACCGCGCTTGAGGACGTCCATGACGAGTTGGCCCGCCTGTTTGGCCACCTCGACCTTGTGCGGGTCCTCAGCCGGGACCCCCGAGGAGGTCGGGGAGATCCCGAGGACCTGGAACGCCATCGCCATCGTGTTCGCCGTGAACTGTCCTCCGCACGCGCCGAAACCGGGTGACGCCGCCTCCTCGACCGCGGTCAGCTCGTCGTCGGTGATCCGGCCGGCGGCATGCGCGCCGATCGCCTCGAACACCTCCTGGATCGTGATCCGCTCGCCGTTGTACTGACCGGGATAGATCGAGCCGCCGTACAGCATCAGGCTCGGCACGTTCAGCCGGCACAGCGCCATCACCGTGGCGGGAATCGTCTTGTCGCAGGCGCTGATCGCGATCACCGCGTCGAAGGCGTGGGCGGAGGCGACGAGCTCGATCGAGTCGGCGATCACCTCGCGGCTGACCAGCGAGGCCTTCATCCCCTCGGTGCCCATCGTGATCCCGTCGGAGATCGCGATCGTGTTGAACTCCATCGGCGTCCCGCCGGCCTCGCGGATCCCCTCCTTGACCTTGGCCGCGAGCGCGCGCAGGTGGAAGTTGCACGGCATCGTCTCGACCCAGGTGTTGGCGACGCCGATCAGCGGCTTGCTCAGCGCCTCGTCGTCGTAGCCGATGCCCTTCAGCTGCGCGCGGGCGGCGGCGCGCTCGGGTCCTTCGGTGAGCGCCCGGCTCTTGTGCTTGAGGTCCATGGGGCGCGGAACGTTAGCCGGTGGCGCGTTCGGGGGCTTGGTTGGGAAAACGATCGGGGGCCTGGTCGAGAAAACGAACTATGAGGGCGCTTTTACGACCAGGCTCGCGCTCAGGCCGCACTCTTGTGGTCGGCCGGCCGGTCGGGGCCGTCGCCACCGGCGAACTGCCGCAGGCGGGCGCGCTCCCACTGGGCGAGGCGCCACAGGTCGCGCCGGACCTGGGAGGGGTCGAGCTGGCGACCGGGCAGGTGCATGTTGGCCGTCGCGATCAGCCGGCGCTCGTCGCCGGTCAGCGCCATCCACTTGGCGAGCACGTCGT
>DATBYI010000489.1:0-4854 GCA_036513815.1 Solirubrobacteraceae bacterium | reverse complement strand
GGCTCCGGAAAGGAGATTTGAGTGGAGCTCCTGCAACAGCACAGACCGCCCATGGAGGCGCTGACCGCGCCGGAGCGGGACGAGCGGGCGGCACGGCGGTCGTTGCGCCGGCAGATCGACAAGCTCGAGCGCGAGCTGGCCGAGGCGTTCGTCACGGCCTATCCGCTCGGCGGTCTCGACGACAAGCCGACCCGGGCCTCGGCGACGCCCCGGCTCCTCGATCTCGGCGAGCTGGAGCGGGTCCGGGACGAGCTGGCCGACCGCGTACAAGCCGCGCGCGCCACGATCACCGAGCGAGCCGACGTGCAGGCGGCCAATCGCGTGACGCTCGAGCGCATGCTCCTCAACCCCGGGCGCTACCGGTTCGTGCGCATCTCGAACCGCGACATCGGCGAGCCAGGGTGCGGCGTGTGGCAGGTACGCCCCCGGCTCGGGCTGATCGGCATGCTCATGGGCTGGTGGCAGGTCAAGCTCTCCTCGGGCTGTCCGTTAGCCACCGGCCGTGGCGCCGCCGCGGCCCGCTGAAGGCAACCTCCCCGACGCGATGCCCGTGCGCGACCTCCTGAGGACGGGCGCCGGGGCGACCCTCGTGCTGATGATTATGGTCATTGGCAGCCTCGTGCTGTGGATCGGCACGCCGCTGTTGTGGTTGTGGGTCGGCTCCCAGGTTCAGGGCGCCACGTCGTCGCTCGGGACCGCGCTCGGGGTGAGCTTCCTCGGAGTGGTGGCGACGATCGCGCTGCTGGCTGCGGTGCTGGCCAAGCTGAGCGACGTCTATCAGGCCAACCGCCGCGCGCGCGGACTCGCGGACAGCGGGCATTACGTGCTCGAGGCGGTGCTCGTCGTGAGCGCAGGCCTGACGGTCGTCGCTTTTGTCGTGTGGTTCTTCTTCTTCGCCGGCGCGAGTCCCGTGCCGGTCGGCATCCAGATCTAGTGCTCCACTAGTGCCCGACAGCGAAGCGCAGCCGAGGCTGACGTTCGGCATCTACCCGGGCGGCGCCGCCGGCTCGGTCGCCCGGAGTGGGCCGGCCAGGCCCGAGGATCCCGCGTTGCGTCTCGCCGCGCTCGAGCGGCTGCGCTCGCCCGGGCGGCCGTTCGTCCTGCACCTGTACGTCGGGTATACGGGTCCGGGCGGATATTCGGCGCGAGATCAGATCGGGACGGAACTCGCCGCCTACGCCGCGGCGGGATTCCAGACCGAGGTGGCGATCTGCTATCGGCCGGCCGGCGGCGGATCCGACGCCGACGTGGCCGGGTTCGTGGCGTTTGTCCGCACCACCGTCGAGTCATTCGCGCGCGACCCCGGTTTCGTGTCCGTCCAGGTGACTAACGAAGCAAACGTGGGCGGCGCACCCGACGCGTGCGACGGCGCTTACCTGGGCGCGCGGGACGCCCTGATCGACGGCGTGATCGCGGCGCACGAGGTGGTGCAGGCGAACCGGTTCTCCGGCGTGCGGGTCGGATTCAACTGGGCCTACTCGACCGAGCAGGACCAGGAAGTGTTCTGGAGGTATCTGGGACGCACCGGCGGGCCGCGGTTCACCGGAGCGCTCGACTGGGTTGGCCTCGATGCCTACCCCTTTACCTGGAACTCGCCGGACCCGCCCGCCTCATCCGACGAACTCGCCGTCGCCACGGCACGGTGGATGGACCGTGCTCTGAGCCTGTTGCGCTCGACCTATCTGCCGTTCGCGGGCATCCCGGACACGGTGTCTCTGCAATTGTCCGAGAACGGCTATCCCACGGGGCCAGGACGGACCGACGCGATGCAGGCCACGGTGCTCCGAGCCGCGGTGACGGCCGTGCACCAGGCGCGCCGCGCCGACAACGTCACGGGATACCGGTGGTTCGACCTGCGTGACGCGGATTCGTCAGGCCCGAGCTTCGAGAGCGGGTACGGGATCATGCGCGACGACTACTCGCCCAAGCCGGCGTTCGCCGTCTATCGGCAGCTCGTCGCCGAGTTTGGCGCACGCTGAACGTCACTTGTAGCGCGCCGACTGCACTCCCGCCTTGAACGCGTGCTCCACCGCGGACGAGCTTTGGATCGGGAAGTTCGTCTGCTTGTCGAGGTCGAACCAGATGAGCGATTTCACCTCGGGTTGGTGCGCGAGGTACGCGAACATGCCGGTGATCCAGGCGGCCTTACTGCCCCCGGCCTCCGCGCTTCCGACCTCGGACAGATCGATCGGCAGCCCCGGAGCCAGCGCGTGCAGTTGCTGGAGGGAGGTACCGCAGATCGCCGCGAAGCTCCGCCAGCCCTGGTTGAAGGCGGCCCTGCCTCCGTTGAGGCACGTCACACCGAGGCGGTTCACGTACTGAACGCCCGGGAAGTACTGCTTGGGCGCGCCCGAGACGGGGCTCCACACCCATTGGACGTTGCTCGCCCCGGCGGCGGCGAAGATGTCGTGCACGTGGCGCCAGGCCTGGACGAACTCCGCCGCCGTGTTGCCGTTCGTCCCGGCGCCCCACGGGTACCAGTTGCCGTTCATCTCCTGTGCGAAGCGCAGGCGAACCGGTTTCCCGTAGGCCGTCAGCGCCTTGGCCCAGCTACGAATGTAGGCGTCGAACTTCCCGTCGATGATGTTGCGCAGCGCGTAGCGCGGCTGGGGCGTGTGTAGGCCCTTGGTCGAGTCCCACGGCTCCCAGGTGATCTCGGGAATGCTGCCGCGCTGCTCGATCATCTTCAGCTGCGCCAGTGACGGTGCGCTGTGCTGCCAGTCGGCGTACCACATCACCACGCTCGCGTGCTTGTCGATGTCCTGCTCGAAGGCGTTGACGGTGCTCAGATCGGCGGCGCTCCAGGGTTGGGTTGCGTTGCTCGCGAGCGGAGGCGTCGTGACGCCGATGTCGACGGTTGCGCCGGCGGGAACGGCAGCCGAGTGCGGGGCCACGAATGCCGTCGCGACTCCGGGTCGCTGCCCGGGCCAGGTGAGGCCGTCGACCCCATCGCGGCCGTGGAGGACGCCCGCGACTCCGATCGCCCCGGCGATCACCGATATCGCCATCGCCCGCGCGCCCGCGAGGCGCAGGATCGACCGGCGATCCGCGTTCGCCCGGTTCTCGGCGATGTGCAGCGCCACGACGGCAACCGCGACGATCAGGTAGGTGGCGCCGTTCAAGAGCGCCCAGAAGTAATAGCCGCGTGCGGCACCGGGGTTGGCCACGAGCAGCACCGGGAGGATCGATATCGCCGCAAGCACGAGATAGGGCACGATCACGCGAAGCGGCAGCGGCCGCTCTCCGGCCGCCCCCTTCGGCGTCACCTTGAAGCCGTTTTCGCGGCCGGTGAGAGTGCTCCACACGGCGCTCGCGCAGCCGATCATCGCCCATGGCCAGCGCACGAACTGAAACAGGATCGACTCCCAGCTGATGACCGGCGCGTTCGCCGGCCGCAGGAGCCCGTTCGCTCGGACCCAGACGACCGCCGCGAGCAGGACGAATCCGACGGGGAGGAAGTGCAGGTAGAAGGCACCGACGTTCACTCGCACCAGCGGCGCGTGCCCGAGCAGTGCCCACGCCGGCAGCAACACCATCGTGAGCATCACGAGCGTGTGCAGGGGGTACCACGACAGACATCCCCCGAGCTTGAACTTCGCGCCGCCGCTGAGGCCCTTCCAATACTTCGGGGTGACCGTGAGCATGACGCGGATCATGCTGCGCGCCCACTGGAAGTCTTGGGTGACGCAGTCCGTGACCGAGTCGGGCCCGTCGCCATGCGCCTCGGCGTCGATCGCGAAAACGCCCTCCCATCCGTGCGCGCTGAGGATCAGCGTCGTCGAGAAGTCTTCGGCGAGCTCCGGCCCGAGCCCCCCGGCTTGCGCGAGCGCGGTCGTCCGTACCGCGTAGTGGGAGCCGATGCAGCTCGGGGCGTAGCCCGCGTTGGCGCCGGACTGGGTCGACCCGTGCAGGACCGCCTCCGCGTACAGGCGTCCACGAGCCGACCACGAGGACGCGGCGTTGCGGTCGCAGATGCTTGGGGCGGCGACGTATCCGACCCGCGGGATGGCAAACGGCGCGACCATCCGCCGCAAGTAATCGGGCTCGGGGACGTGATCGGCGTCGAGCTGCGCGACGACGTCATAGTCGCGATAACCCCAGTGGTCGTAGAAGTAAGCGAGGTTGCCCTCCTTGCACTTGGTCCGGCGTGGCCAGGTCGCGTTGTGGTACTCGGCGACGCCCTCGCGGCTTGACATGTGCACACCGTGCGCGGCGCACCAGTCGATCACCTCATCGGTCAGCTTCTCATCGGCGAGCCAGACGTCGTAGGGGTCGGGGAAGTCCTGGCGCAACATTGCCTCGAGCGTCGCGCGGACGAGCGGCCAAGGCTCGGACGGGGCCTTGGTGACGATGATCGCGGTGCGCAGCTCTTCTGGGACCACGAGGGCGGGCGCCGGCCGGCGCATGCGCAGCAGGAAGAAGAAGAACCACAACGGCACGAGCACCAGGTCGAACCCGAGGACGGCGCTGTTGACCACCAGTCCGGCGACCGTGGCCACGTGTCCGGGCGCGAGCCACCAGGACCAGAAGAAGACGGCAGACGCTGCCCAGAGCCCGGCGATCGCCATCAGCCCGATGCGATTGCGCAGCGGCAGCGCGGCGACGAGACCGAAGCGCAGGCTGCCGCGCCGCGAGCGCGAGCTTTCGCGGAGCGCGAGCTCGGCGACGGCCTCGTCGTTGGCGATGACGCTCGAGCCATGGCGGCTCACGGCGTCACTCACGTGCGCTTTCATCCGGTCCCTATCTCTCGTGGCGCCCGAACGGGCGCGTAATGACGACTCGATCGCGCCCCCGATCGAGAGACAGTCGCTTTCCGACTCGCCGTTTTAGGACTCCACCAGAGGCGCCCTCTTA
>DATBYI010000488.1:0-11044 GCA_036513815.1 Solirubrobacteraceae bacterium | reverse complement strand
AACTGCTCGTCCCCGAGGAGCCGCTCGTCTCGCTGATGCCGCCGTCCTCGACGAGGACGCAGGCCACCAGTGCTCGGCACGCCGCACGCTCGGCGGCCGCCGTCGGCACCGGGACCGATTTGAGCACTCGCCCGTCCGCCGAGCGCCAGGTGACGCCAGGCTGGGCCGGGTAGTCCCGCTCGCTGCTCGCCGGGATGGCGTAGACGTTGTTTCTCACCCGCCCGGTCAACGATCGGGCGGGGCGCCCCCGGGCGGCGGGGAAGGTGAGCGTGATCGATGCCACGCCGTCGGGAACGACCCCGCTGAAGACGCCGTTGTCGTCGTTCGGCGGCACGCCGTCCTTGATCTCCGTCGCCGGGAAGCCGCACGACGCGCCGTTGTCGCTCCGGCCGACGTCGGCGAGGCACACTTCGTCACGCGGGGCGTGGGCCAAAAGGCTGCGGATGTAGCCGATATAGCCCGCTTGCAGCGCCTGCGTGGGGCCTCGCAGGGCGGACGGGATCTTCGGCAGATACGCAGCGAGCGCGCGAGCCTGGAGGATGAAACAGCGGGCCGGCGGGACGGAGGCCGCCTCGTCGACCCCGGCCACGGCCACGTAGTACGTCTCTCCTCCGGCGGAAAACGCGCGGCGCGCCGAACCCGCATACACCCCCGGCATGCCGCCGAGAATGGCGCGGCTCAGCCGATCGGCCGGCGTCGCCGGGCGACGAAGGACGCCCACGAGAGACAGGAGCGTCGGGTCGGGAGTGCCGTGGATGAACGAGCCTTGAGACTGCTGAGGAACGGCGCACGCGGTGGAGTTGAGCACGGTCTTCGTAGCCGCGGAGATGTACGAGAACTCGCGGCGCAGCTGTTTCTGCGGCGTCTTCTGCACCAGTGCGAGCAGGCTCGTGTGCGGCGGCGGGGAGGCGGGCGGTGGCGAGGGCTGATGCCCTCCGCGCCCGAGCAGCACGAGCGCGGCCCCCACGACGAGCACGACGACGACGCTGGCCAGGACCGGCACCAGCTCGATCCGCGCCGGCCACCACCGCCGCGGCCGTCGCCGCGGGCGGGCGGCGCGCGGGGCATCCGGCGCGCCGGCGGCCTCGCGGGCGGCCGACCGCAGCTGGGTCTCCAGCTCGTCGAAGAACGGGCTCACGTGGGCTCCTTCATTTGATTGCGCAGCGCGCGCAGCCCGCGGCTGACCCGTTGGCGGGCCAGGAGCTCCGAGCACTGCATCCGATCGGCGATCTCGGCATACGGGCGCTCGTCGACGACGCGCGCCAGCACCGCATCCCGCTGACCCGGAGGCAACGCCCGCAGGGCGCTCTCCGCGGCGCCGGAATCGGCCATCTCCTCGACCCGCGCGAGGTCCTCGTCGTCGATGGCGAGCGGCCCGAGCGCGAGGCGCCGGCGCGCGTCGTCCTCCACGCGGCCGCGCCGGCGGCTGTCGGCGAGCTTGTGCGCGGCGATCCCGTACAGCCACGCCAGCGCCGGCTGTCCGCCCGGCCGGTAGCGCCGAGCGGCCACGAGCGCCGCGGCGAACACCTCGGCGGTCAGATCGGCCGTCAGCTCGGCGTCACGAGTCCGGCGCAGGAAGAACCCGAGGATGGCCGCCAGGTGGCGGCGGTAGAACGTGACGAACGCCTCCGCGTCGCCCGCCACGAACCGCTCCAGCAGCTCGTCGTCACCGATGATCGTCGACATCATCACTCGTTTCTCGCGCAAGAAGCGCGGAATGTGACGTCGACGTCAAAGAGAAACGCGAGGGCTGCCCACCACACGGGACCGGGGGCTGCAGTGAGACAACCCTCGCGTTTAGCAAGGGTAACGCCGCAATCCTGTCTACAGGCAAGTTCTGGAGGCCTTCTGTCAGGATGCCGACCACTTACGGCGCTGGGTGTCCTTCAGGTTAAGAGGACTCTTAGGCGGCGGGGGTGTATCGGGGGGCGCGACCGGGCCATCGCCATCCCCGCCGGAGCCGTCCGGCGGCTTTCCGTCGCGGTCGGATCCCGACTTGCCGGGGATGGCCGGGGCTGAGGCCACCATCAGGAAGCCCACGCCACCGCTCACGAGGAGCAGCACGGCTCCGAGCGTCTCGAGATACAGGCCGATGCTGGGGGAGGCGGCTCCCTGCACGTACTGGTTCGCGCTCGAGCCGATCAGCCCGGTGGCGTGGGCGTCGGGGAGGTCGCCGAGCAGCGCGATCAGGAGCGTCGCGATGCCGAGCACGGCCAGCCCGAGCATCGCCATCCGATTGCCGTACCGATACACGGCCGCCGCGAGCAGGAGGCACGCGAGCGCGATGGGTACCGGTGCCCAGCCATGGTTGGCGCCGGCGCTGACCGATTTGATGGTCGCCGAGCTCGTGGCGACGTGCACGTGGTAGAGCGAGGTGAACTGCGCGACGAGCACGAGCAGGGCCCCGATGACGGCGACGAGGACGACCGCGCCGGTGCCCGCGGAGCCGCCGCGGCGCGGTTCGGGAGGCCCGGAACCGGGCCCCCCGCGGGCCCGGGAAAGGCGGCGGAACGCCCCAGAACCTCTGCTATATTCGCTGTGTGCCTCGGGCCGTGCGCTCACGTGTGCGCGCACTCCGAGACGCAGGATCTTCGTAATGGAGTCGTCCACCAGATAGACACCCGCCCCTTCCCGACATCTGCGTCGTGAAAGGGCCCGTCGGGCCCTTTTTCATGTCCGCAGTTTCGGCCGGGAAACCGGTGCATTTTGGCCCCGAACGACTGATAAATCGCCTCCCACCAATACCTGAAACTCATGCCTCGCACGTTCCCTCTGAACAGGATTCGCAACATCGGGATCATGGCCCACATCGACGCCGGTAAGACGACGACGACTGAGCGCATCCTCTATTACACCGGTCGGACCTACAAGATGGGGGAGGTTCACGAGGGCGCGGCCGTCATGGACTGGATGGCGCAGGAGCAGGAGCGGGGCATCACGATCACTTCCGCAGCCACCACATGCGAGTGGCGCGACCACCGGATCAACATCATCGACACGCCCGGCCACGTCGATTTCACGGTCGAGGTCGAGCGTTCGCTGCGCGTTCTCGACGGCGCGATCGCGCTGTTCGACTCGGTCGCGGGCGTCGAACCCCAGTCTGAGACCGTATGGCGTCAGGCGGACAAGTACCGCGTCCCGCGGATCGCCTACATCAACAAGATGGACCGGATCGGTGCCGATTTCGAGCGCGGCGTCCAGACCATGATCGACCGGCTGGGAGCGAACCCGGTCCCCGTCCAGCTGCCGATCGGCGCCGAGGCCGACTTCAAGGGCATCGTCGACCTGATCGGGATGAAGGCGATCATCTACAAGGACGAGCTCGGCAAGGAGCAGGACATCGTCGATATCCCGGCCGAGATGGCCGACGACGCGGCCGCGGCGCGTGAGAAGCTGCTCGACGAGGTCTCGCACCACGATGACGAGCTCGTCGAGCTGATCCTCGAGGAGCAGGAGATCTCCCCCGAGCGCCTCAAGCAGGCGATCCGCAAGGCGACGCTGGCGATCGCGATGACGCCGGTCCTGTGCGGCTCGAGCTTCAAGAACAAGGGTGTGCAGCCGCTGCTGGATGCCGTGCTCGACTACCTGCCGAGTCCGCTCGACGTGCCGCCGGTGGAGGGCATCGAGCCGGCCAAGGGTTCGAGCAACGGCGACGAGCAGACGGCCGAGCGCCATGCCGACGACAACGAGCCGTTCGCGGCGCTCGCCTTCAAGATCATGGCCGACCCGTACGTCGGCAAGCTCACCTACTTCCGCGTCTACTCGGGTCAGCTCGAGGCGGGCGCGCGCATCCTCAACGTGAACACGGGCCGCACCGAGCGCATCGGGCGCATCCTGATGATGCACGCCAACGAGCGCGAGGAGGTCAAGGAGATCCACGCGGGCGACATCGCTGCCGCCGTCGGGATCAAGCAGGTCGTGACCGGCGACACGCTCGCCGCGCCCGACAAGCCGATCAAGCTCGAGACGATCGAGTTCCCCGAGCCCGTAATCAAGGTCGCGATCGAGCCGAAGACCAAGGCCGACCAGGAGAAGATGGCGACTGCGCTGGCGCGCCTGGCCGAGGAGGACCCGACCTTCCAGGTCCGGACCAACGAAGAGACCGGGCAGACCGAGATCTCCGGGATGGGTGAGCTCCACCTCGAGGTGCTGGTCGACCGGATGCTCCGCGAGTACAAGGTCGACGCGAACGTCGGTCGGCCGCAGGTCTCCTACCGGGAGACGATCAAGGGGACGGCCGACAAGGTCGAGGGCCGCTTCGTGCGCCAGACCGGTGGCGCCGGCCAGTACGGAATCGTCTACGTGAACGTCGAGCCGGCCCCGGGCGAGGGCTTCGACTTCGTCAACAAAGTCAGGGGGGGGTCGATCCCGACCGAGTTCATCCCGGCGGTCGAGAAGGGCGTCGAGGAAGCGCTGGAGAACGGACCGCGCGCTGGTTACCCGATGGTCGACGTGCGGGTCACGCTGACCGACGGCAAGTACCACGAGACCGACTCCTCGGAGCTTGCCTTCAAGGTCGCGGGCTCGCTGGCGCTGAAGGCGGCGGTGGCGCGGGCCAAGCCGGTCCTGCTCGAGCCGATCTTTGCGGTCGAGGTCGTCACTCCCGAGGACTTCATGGGCGACGTGATCGGCGACTTGAACCGCCGGCGTGGCCACGTCCACGGGATGGAGCAGCGCGGCAACGCGCAGGTCATCAGCGCCTTCGTACCGCTATCGGAGATGTTCGGCTACGCCACGGACCTGCGGTCCACGACCCAGGGCCGAGCGACATACACGATGCAGTTCGAGCGCTACGACGAAGTCCCCCCTAACATCGCCGAGCGAGTCGTCGGCGATCAAGCCCAGGCGGCGGCTTGAGCTCTCGCAGCAGCGATTGCCGCAAATTTATATCCTGCATAAGTTCGTCTGCGGACGAACACCACGACTGAAATAGAAGGAGCGAAACCAAAGTGGCGAAAGCCAAGTTCGAGCGCGACAAGCCTCATGTCAACGTTGGGACCATCGGTCACATCGACCACGGCAAGACGACGCTGACCGCGGCCATCACCAAGGTGCTGAACGAGAGGTACGGCGGCACGGAGGTGCGGTCGTTCGAATCGATCGACAACGCTCCGGAAGAGAAGGCTCGCGGCATCACGATCGCGACTTCGCACGTCGAGTACCAGACGCCCAACCGGCACTATGCGCACGTCGACTGTCCGGGGCATGCCGACTACGTCAAGAACATGATCACCGGAGCCGCCCAGATGGACGGCGCGATCCTGGTCGTGTCAGCGGCGGACGGCGCGATGCCCCAGACGCGTGAGCACATCCTGCTCGCCCGTCAGGTCGGCGTCCCCTACATCGTCGTGTTCCTCAACAAGGCCGACATGGTCGACGACCCCGAGCTCCTCGAGCTCGTCGAGGTCGAGATCCGCGACCTGCTCTCCGAGTACGAGTTCCCGGGCGACGACATTCCGTTCGTCATCGGCTCGGCGCTCAAGGCGCTCGAGGGTGACGAGGAGTACGAGGGCAAGATCCTTGAGCTCGCGGAGGCCCTGGACTCTTACATTCCGGAGCCTGTCCGTGACCTCGACAAGCCCTTCCTGATGCCGGTCGAGGACGTGTTCTCGATCACCGGCCGCGGCACGGTGGCAACCGGCCGCGTGGAGCAGGGCATCATCAAGACCGGCGAGACGGTTGAGATCGTGGGCATCCGCCCCACCACCACGACCGTGGTGACCGGGGTCGAGATGTTCAAGAAGATCCTCGACCAGGGTCAGGCCGGCGACAACGTCGGGTGCCTGTTGCGCGGCACCAAGCGGGACGAGATCGAGCGCGGGCAGGTGCTGTGCAAGCCCGGGTCGATCACCCCGCACACCAAGTTCAAGGCCGAGGTCTACGTCCTGAAGAAGGAGGAGGGCGGCCGTCACACGCCGTTCTTCACGGGCTACCGGCCGCAGTTCTATTTCCGCACCACCGACGTCACCGGCGTGGCGAACCTGCCCGAGGGCACCGAGATGGTCATGCCCGGCGACAACGTCCAGATGGAGATCGAGCTGATCCAGCCGATCGCCATGGATCAGGGGTTGCGGTTCGCGATCCGCGAAGGCGGCCGTACGGTCGGCTCGGGGGTCGTCACCGAAGTAATCCAATAAGTTGACGAGGCGGCGTGGGCCCCGGCCCCGCCGCCTTTTTTTGACAGATACGACCTTCAAGGCGGGCTCCGCTGCCCGGGGCTCGCCTTCACGTTGGAAAGACACCAGTTGGCAACCATTGCGCAAAACAAAATTCGGATTCGCCTGAAGTCCTACGACCACACGGCGATCGAGACGGCGGCTAAGGAGATCGTCGAGACCGCCACGCGCACCGGCGCGACCGTGTCCGGTCCCGTTCCCTTGCCGACCGAGAAGAACGTCTACTGCGTGATCCGCTCGCCGTTCAAGGACAAGGACTCGCGCGAGCACTTCGAGATCCGCACGCACAAGCGGCTCATCGACATCCACCAGCCGACCCCGAAGACGGTCGACTCGCTCCAGCGACTCGACCATCTCCCGGCCGGCGTGGATATCGAGATCCGCCTGGCTTCATAACCGTCCGATGGCCGCGATCCTCGCCAAGAAGCTCGGCATGACGCAGCGGTTCCTGGACGACGGCCGCGTCGAGCGCGTCACCGTGCTCGAGGCCGGGCCGTGTCCGGTCACCGGGATCCGTACCGTCGAGCGTGACGGTTACGAGGCCGTGCAGCTCGCCTTCGGGCGCTGCAAGGAGAAGTCGCTGACCAAGGCCGAGCTCGGTCACCTCAAGAAGGCCGACGCGTCGGCGCACCGCCACGTGACCGAGTTCCGGGACGAGGCCGGCGAGCTCCTCGTGGGCAACACCGTGACCGCCGACGCGTTCGCGCCCGGCGACAAGGTGAAGATCAGCGGGCTGACCAAGGGCAAGGGCTTCCAGGGGACGATCAAGCGCCACAACTTCTCAAGCGGACCGAAGTCGCACGGCTCGCACAATGTCCGGGCGCCCGGCTCGATCGGGGCGTCGGCCACTCCCTCGCGTGTGTTCAAGGGCGTGCGCGGTCCCGGCCGGATGGGCGGCGGCCGCGTCACCCAGCGCGGGCTGACCGTGGTCGAGGTGATCGCCGGGCAGAACCTGCTGCTTGTGCGTGGAGCCGTCCCAGGCCCCAAGGGCGGGACGGTGGAGGTGCGCAGCGATGGCTAGCGCGCCGGTGCTCGGCGGCGGGACCGTCGATCTCGACTCGGCGGCGTTCGAGGCCGCCTTCAACATGCCACTCGTCCACGAGGCGGTTCGCGCCGAGCTGAACGCGCGCCGGCACGGCACGGCGTCCACGAAGACGCGCGGTGAGGTCTCGGGCGGAGGCGCCAAGCCGTGGCGCCAGAAGGGGACCGGGCGTGCGCGGGCCGGATCTTCTCGCTCGCCGATCTGGACCGGCGGTGGCACCGTATTCGGGCCGACGCCACGTCGGTACACGGTCAAGGTCAATCGCAAGGCGCGGCGCGCGGCGCTGCGAAGCGTGCTGTCGCTTCACGCCCAGCGCGAGTCGCTCGCGATCTTCGACGCCGGCGCCTTCGACGGCCCCGCGACCAAGCAGGCGGCTGAGCTGCTGAGCGACTGGGGCGCGAGCTCGCCGATCCTCGTCATCCTGAGCGCCGACGAGGCCGCGGCCGGAAAGTCGTTCCGCAACCTGGCGCGAGTCGAGGCGATGCCGGTCCAGGACGCCGGCGTGGCCGACTTGGTCGGCGCGGCCTCGCTGCTCGTCTCTCAGGCCGCGCTCGACTCGCTGGTGGCGCTCGCCGCCGGCGCTGAGTCTCCCGACCGGGGCGGCCAATCGGTAACCGCCGTTCCAGACACCGAGGAGGCGGCCTGATGGATCCGACCCAGGTGATCATCCGACCGGTCCTGTCCGAGAAGACGTTCGCGCTCGCCGAGGCCGGCAAGTACACGTTCCGCGTCCACGACAAGGCGCACAAGACGCAGATCCGCCAGGCCGTCGAGCAGCTGTTCGAGGTCAACGTGCTCGAGGTGCGTACCGCCCACGTGCACTCGAAGCCCAAGCGGCGCGGGCAGACCGCGGGCCGCACCCGGAACTGGAAGAAGGCGATCGTGCAGGTGCGCGAGGGTCAGACGATCCCGATCTTCGGTGGACTGGAGGCTGGTGAGTAATGCCGATTCGTAAGCCGAAGCCGACGTCCGCCGGCCGGCGGTTCGTCACCTATCCCGACTTCGCCGAGATCACGCGCACCGAGCCGGAGAAGTCGCTCGTCGAGGGGCTCAAGAAGTCCGGAGGCCGGAACTCGAACGGCCGCAAGACCTCGCGCCACCGCGGCGGCGGCGCCAAGCGGCTGTACCGCAAGGTCGACTTCAAGCGCCGCAAGGACGGCGTACCGGCCAAGGTGGCTCACATCGAGTACGACCCGAACCGCTCGGCCTACATCGCGCTGCTGCACTACGCCGACGGCGAGAAGCGCTACATCCTGGCCCCGCAGCGCCTGCGAGTGGGAATGTCGGTGCAGTCGGGTGAGCGCGCCGAGATTCGCGTCGGCAACAGCCTGCCGCTCGGCAACATGCCGGCCGGCACCGTGGTCCACAACGTCGAGCTGACCCCGGGACGCGGCGGCCAGATGGCCCGCGCCGCCGGCGCCGGCGTGCAGCTGCTGGCCAAGGACGGGGACTACGTGACGCTCCGACTGCCCTCGGGCGAGATGCGGATGGTCCGGGCCGAGTGCCGCGCCACCGTGGGCACGATCGGCAACACCGATCACCAGAACGTCACGATCGGCAAGGCGGGCCGCAAGCGGCATCTGGGCGTGCGTCCGCAGACGCGCGGCACCGCCATGAACCCGGTCGACCACCCGCACGGTGGCGGCGAGGGTTCGACCACCCCGGGGCGCCACCCGGTCACGCCGTGGGGCGTGCCGACGCTCGGCTATCGCACCCGGCAGAAGGGCAAGGCATCTGACAAGTACATAGTGCGTGGACGGAGGAGAGGTAAGAAGCGGTGAGTCGCTCGAGCAAGAAGGGTCCGTTCGTCGAGGAGCGGCTGATGTCGCGGATCGAGGCCATGAACGCCTCGGGCGAGAAGCGCATGTTGCGCACCTGGTCGCGTACCTCCACGATCTTCCCCGAGATGGTTGGCCACACCATCGCGGTGCACGACGGCCGCAAGCACGTGCCGGTGTTCGTCACCGAGTCGATGGTCGGCCACAAGCTCGGCGAGTTCGCGCCCACGCGCCTGTACCGCGGCCACGCTGGAACTGGAAAGAGGCGATGAGCCCGGACGAGACGCCTGAGACGCCAGAGACGCCAGAGACCCCGGACGCTCCGGAGACTTCCGAGGCTCCCGAGGCCCGCGAGGCCGAGCAGGCCCCGCGGCGCCGGCGGCGTTCGCGCAAGAAGGCCGAGGAGCCGGCCGAGCCTGTGGCGCAGGCCGCCGACGAAGCGGACGCCGACGAGATCGACGAGACGCCGGAGGACGTCGAGGCCGAGGAGGCCGCGGCTGACGTGATGCTCGAGGCCGACGCCGAGGCGGAGGGCGAGGACGAGGCCGAAGCGGAGGCCGAGGAGGAAGCCAACGAGGAAGCGCTGGCCGATCTTGAGCCCATCGACGAGGACGAGGAGCAGGAGCCGGCGACGCCCGCTCCTGCGCCCACTCGTCGCAGAAGGGGAGCGCGCGGCGAGCGGCGCGACGTGGTGGTTCGGGCGCAGGCGAAGTACGTCCGCTCCTCAGCGCGGAAGGCCCGGCTGGTGTGCGACCACATAAGGGGAAAGAGCGTTGAGGAGGCGCGAGCTATCCTCGCTCACACTTCGCGTGCGGTCGCGCGCGACTGGAGCAAACTGCTCGAGTCCGCGGTGGCCAACGCTGAGAACAACCACGAGCTCGTGGGTGAGGACCTCTACGTCAAGGCGGTCCACGCTGACGAGGGTCCGACGATCAAGCGCTTCCGGCCGCGCGCAATGGGCCGGGCGACGCGGATCCGCAAGCGCACCAGTCACCTCACGATCTTGCTCACGCCGAAGGATTAGTCACTAGATATGGGTCAAAAAGTTCATCCCGAGGGTCTCCGCGTGGGCTACATCCACGACTGGAAGTCGAACTGGTTCAACGAGCGGTCGTTCTCGGACTTCCTGCACGAGGACACGCAGATCCGCAAGCACATCATCGGGCGGCTCTCGCACGCCGGGTTGTCGGACATCACGATCCGCAAGAACCAGAACGAGGTCGAGGTCAACATCCACACGGCGCGGCCCGGGATCGTGATCGGCAAGTCGGGGTCGGAGGTCGACCAGCTGCGCCGCGACCTGCACCGGATCACCGGCAAGCAGGTCAAGGTCAACATTCTCGAGATCAAGCGCCCCGAGCTCGACGCGCGCCTCGTCGCGCAGTCGATCGCCGAGCAGCTCCAGAACCGTGTCGCCTTCCGCCGCGCGATGAAGCGCGCGCTGACGAGCGCGATGCGCTCGGGCGCGAAGGGCGTCAAGGTCCAGGTGTCGGGCCGGCTGGGCGGCGCGGAGATGGCGCGCACCGAGGGCTACTCGGACGGGCGCGTCCCGCTGCACACGCTGCGCGCCGACATCGATTACGGCTTCCACGAGGCCCGCACGACGTTCGGGCGGATCGGCGTCAAGTGCTGGATCAACAAGGGCGAGATCATGCCCGAGGGCTACACCGGCGCTGACCTGACGATCATGGACGAGCCCGCGCCACAGGCGCCCGAGCGCGACGGCCGACGCGGCGGTCGCGACGGTCGCGGCGGCGGTGGCGGCGGTCGCGGTGGCGGTGGACGTGGCGGCGGTCCGGGCGGCCGCGGGGGTGGACCAGGCGGTTCGGGTGGCCCCGGTGGCGGTCGCGGTCCCGGCGGCTCGGGTGGCCCCGGTGGCGGTGGTGGTCGCGGTGGCGGTCCTGGCGGCGCGGGTGGTCGTGGCGGCGGTGGCGGTGGTCGCGGCGGCGGTCCCGGCGGCGCGGGTGGTCGTGGCGGCGGTGGTGGTGGTCGCGGTGGCGGTCCCGGCGGGCCGGGCGGTCGTGGCGGCGGTGGCGGCGGCCGTGGTC
>DATBYI010000487.1:0-3195 GCA_036513815.1 Solirubrobacteraceae bacterium | reverse complement strand
ACCACACGAAATGGTCCTCACCAACCCAATCCCGCAAACTCGGCGGCAACAACAACTCCTGCTCCCGATCACAAGACAGAAAGTTCTGGGGCATACCAGGCAGTCTCAACCCCACCCCGGACAACAAAGCCCGCTCACGCGCGCTTTGTGCAACAGCCCCAAACGCGAGGCTTTCGGGATGGAGCCAACGGGATTCGAACCCGTGACCTCCTGCTTGCAAAGCAGGCGCTCTCCCAACTGAGCTATGGCCCCGCTTCGAATCGAGTCTAAAAGACTCAGCCGTCGAAATCGAAATCTCGCGGCGGGCGCTGCTCGAACCAGAGTCGGTCGTGATCGGGCGCGTCCTGGAGGAATTCCGGAGTGCTCTCGAGCATGTCGTCATCCGCCTCCGGCTCGTCCTCGAGCTCGTACTCCTCGGTCGCCTGCTCCAGATGCGGGGCTACTGGTGGCGGAGGAGGTTCGGCTTCGGGGGACTCCGATCGGTCGGCGGGATGAGGCGGTTCGAGTCCATGCTCCGTGAACGCCTCGTCCTCCATGAGCGGGTCGCCGCCGGGACTATGCGGGGGCTCATACGGCGCCGCCTCGTTGGGGTGCTCGAGCTCCTCGAGCTCGGGATCCTCCTGGAACCGCTCCCACTGCTCCGGCTCCGGGGCGAAGGACTCGGAGGCGAGGTGCTCCGACTCGAAGCCCTCCGCCTCGTGTTCCAACGCCGGTTCGGCGGGCCCGATGTCCTCCCCTGTCACTTCGGGGCCACGCCGGACGGGTCCGAGCGCGTCACGCTCGGCTCGCTCTATCTCGGCTGGGTCTCCGCCGCGGCGGCGCTTGAGGTCGAGGTGCTCGCGGATCGCGTCGTCAAGTAAACCCATGCTTGTTAAGACTACCCGGGGCCCGGCGCGTCCGCGAGTCGGGCTTCGGCGGCGACCGTGCAGTTCTTTCCGCGCCGCTTGGCCTCATACAAAGCAGCGTCGGCGTCGGCGATCAGCTCGTGCTTGTGTCCCCCCGTCGAAGCGCTCACGCCGATGCTGGCCGTGACCCTCAGAACGCCGGCGCCGTCGGTCCTCGGTACGCGAAGGCCCTCGACGGCGGCCCGGATACGATCGGCGATCGCGTACGCCCCCTCGAGATCCGTGTGCGGGAGGATCAACGAAAGCTCCTCGCCCCCATACCGCGCCGGCGAGTCCGCGTCGCGCGAGTTCTCGCGAAGCACCCGCGCTACTTGCCTGAGCACCGCATCTCCCTGCGGATGCCCGTAGGTGTCGTTCACCGCCTTGAAGTCGTCGATGTCGAGCATGATCAAACCGAGCGGGTGGTGGTAGCGACGGACCTGCTCGATCTCCGCGTTAAGAAGCTCCTGGAACCGGCCGTGGTTGGACAGTCCGGTCAGTTCATCGGTAACGGCCTGCTGACGCACCTGGAAGTGGAGCTCTATGTTCTCGAGCGCGAGAGCCGCTTCCGCGCCGAGCGAGCGGAGGACCTCGCGATCCTCATCGGTGAACGGGCGATCTCGACGGGCGACCGTGATCAATCCGTGCGCCCGACCGTTTGACTCGAGCGATCCCAGCGCGACCGCCGCAACGTTGACCCCCGCCGCGTCCTCCTCACACAACCCGCCATTTTGCAGTGCGCCGTGCTCGGCCCGCTGGACGATTTCTTGCAGCCCGGCGAGCGAGCCCTCGTGCGCCGTCTCGGCGAGCGACTCCCCGTCGGCAGATCTGACGCTGAGCCGCCCCCCGGTGGCCTGGACGGCGTCGACCGCGGTCTTGAGCGCGACCTCGAGCAGGGCCCCTCGATCGAGGCTCGACGCGAACGTGTGGCCAACCCGTCGGATCGCCTCGCTGAGTCGAGCCCGCTCTTCAGAGAGCTCGTCGATCCGGCGAGACAGCTCGTTGGACATCCGATTGAACTCCTCACCGAGCGCGGCGAACTCGTCGCGTCCCTCGACCGTGACGGGCGAAGAGAAGTCGCCGCCGGCAAGGCGGCGGGCGGCCTGCAAGAAGTCCCGGAGCCGAGCCTGCAGGGCGCGTGACGCGAGCACCGAGAAGCCGAGCGCCAGCAGCAGGAACGCGACGATCAGCGCCGCGGCGACCGCGCGGCTGCCACTGAGCGAAGCACTGGTCGCCGACAGCGCCGAGAGCACCGTGACGGTCGTCGGCGCACCATCGAAGCCCTTAAAGGACTGACCGACCGCGCGATAGCCGGTTCCTCCGAGGGTGACGTTGCCGGACGCCGGCAACGATCGACTTGGGGAGCCGGGGAGCGAGGAGGCGAGAACTCGGCCCCCCTGATGTATGACCACCCCCGCACCCGGGCCGGTGAGTTCGTGGGCGTATTGGGAGGCCGTGAGCTCCGACACCGTTACGGTCAGGACCCGTCCTGTGGCCGGCGTCTCGAGGAGCGCCGAGCCCGGGGCGACGGCGGTGGCGTCCCCCACATCAGCGAGGACGTCCGAGCCGTCGCTCAGCGTCGCCCGGGCCAGACCGGTCTGCCTCGTGAGGGTCGCGAAGCGGCCGGTTAGGGCATTGCCGGAGAGCCGCCCGATCGAGCGCGCGAGCGTCTCCGCGTCGGTTCGTCCGGCCGCTGCCTCGCTCTCGTAGAGGCTGGCGGCCGCGGTGGCGAGGCCGTCCGCGCGTGCATCGGCCTTCCCCTGCTGGCTGTCGCCGATCAGCCTGAACATGAGCACGCCCATGGCGATCATCGGGACCACGACGATCAGCACAAAGAAGATGGTGAGGCGCGCTCGAAAGCTCATCGGGTCTCCCGGCCGCCGCTCAGGCTATCGGCCCGGTCGACCCGAATCGCCAGTAGCCCGCGAGCGCCAAGCATCGTCCGCCAGCGGGTGGGGCGGAAGGCCTCCCGGGGCTACACTGTCGCCCAACCGCGCGGCATGTGCCGCCGCCCGGGGCTATAGCTCAGTTGGGAGAGCGCCTGGATCGCACCCAGGAGGTCGGGGGTTCGAGTCCCCCTAGCTCCATCAAGAAAAGCCCTCCAAATCGGAGGGTTTTTTGTTGGCCGCTCCTGCGAGTGAGCTTGATTCTCATGTTGGGCATCAGAATTGGCACCTCGGCGATCTAAGAGCGACCATTCCCAGGCGCCGTCAGAGCCACGCGATGTCCGCCGTTGCCACCGCTTTGCGCAGCGCCCGCGGCGAGGTTGCCCCGGAGCATGCCCTGCTGGACTTCGTCCATCAACGATCCG
>DATBYI010000486.1:0-3451 GCA_036513815.1 Solirubrobacteraceae bacterium | reverse complement strand
ACTCGAGCGCCAGATCCTCGCCGCGGCGCGCCCCCTGGCGCGCTCGCTACTCGACATTCAACTCCCCAGCTCGGCGGTGTTCGAAGACATCCAGCGCCTCTCGCGGAACCTGATCGCGATGAACGAGATCCTCCGCGACCGGCGGCACTGCACCGTCCGGCTGGTCATGAACCCGGACAAGATGGTGATCGGCGAGGCGATGCGCACGTTCACCTACCTGAACCTCTACGGCTACCTGACCGACGCGGTGATCGTCAACCGGATCTTTCCGTCCGACGTCGGCGACTACTTCGCGGGCTGGCGCCGGGTCCAGGAGGAGCATCTCGAGCTGGTCCGCTCGGCCTTCGCGCCGGTGCCAGTCCTGTGCGCGCCTTATTTCGACCAGGAGGTTCTCGGGGCCGAGATGCTCGACCGCCTCGCGGGGGTCTTGTTCGGGGCCGGCGACGTTGATCCCGCCGCCATCCTCCACGACCGCCTGACCCAGGAGCTCGAGGTCTCCGATGAAGGGGCGCAGCTGCGCCTCGCGCTCCCGTTCGCCCAGAAGGGCGATATTTCGCTCAAGAAGATCGGGCTCGAGCTGATCGTCGGCGTCGACGGGCACCGCCGGACGATCATCCTGCCCTCGGCGATGGCTCCGTTCCAGCCCACCGGCGCCACGTTCGAGGACGGCGCGCTCGAGGTGAGCTTCCGCGGGGGCAAGGATGCCTGAGCCTCCGCCTCCCAGCGAACCGCCGCGCCAACGTGCGCCTGCGCCACCGGGATCGGCCGAGGAAGCGCTCCGGCGGATCGAGGAGCGGCTCAATCGCGCCTCGGAGGCGACCGAGCGACTGATCGCGGAGGCGGCGGTCGAGGCGGCGCGCGGTGGCGAGGGCGGCGGCGGTGGCGAAGCCCGGCGGACTCAAAATCCTGATCCGGACGGCGGTGGCGAAGCCCGGCGGACTCAAAATCCTGGCCCTGACGGGGCCGGCGACGACCCGGCGACGCCACCGCCGTCGGGTTGGCAGCTCCCGAACGAGGGCACCGCACCCCCGGACCTCGACCCATTCGTCTCGCTCGTCCAGGCCCTGCGCGATCTGGTGCCTCCGGAGCTACAGCGCCGGCTGGTAGCGGCGCTCCGCGAGCTCCTGCTCGCCCTGCGCGCGCTGATCGACTGGTATCTCGAGCGCCTCGAGCGCCGGCGCGACCAGGCCGTCGAGGTTGAGGACATCCCGATTTTCTAGCCATCTCGAAGGCGCTGCCTCGACGCTTACAATCGGGGCATGAGCGATGGTTCGGCCGCCGCTGGCACAGCGCGGCGCGTCGGGTCGGGGACGATTCGCCTCGTCCGCGCCTGGCGGGCATTGCCGCACGAATCCCGCCTGGCGGCATTTGCGTCGTTCGGGTTGTTCCTGACGCTGTTCTTGCCGTGGTACCAGCGGCATTTCTTCGTCGTCGTCGCCGGGCACGCGCAGCCGGCGGCCGATACCCAGACCGGCTGGGGAGCCTTCTCATTCGTCGAGGCGGCCGTGCTTTTGATCGCCGCGGGCGTTCTCGTGCTGCTGTTCGAACGGGCCGAGGGCCGGGCTTTCCACCTGCCGGGCGGGGACGGTGGCGTGATCACCGCCGCCGGCCTCTGGACATGCGTGCTCGTGATCTGGCGGATCTTCGACAAGCAGGGCGCGACCAGCCACGCCGAGTTCGTGACGAGCTACGGCATCGAGTGGGGCATCTTCTTCGCATTGGCCGCCGCCGCCTTCCTCGCCTACAGCGGCTCGAGGATCCGGGCCGCCCACCGGCCAGAGCCGCCTCTCCCCGGCGAAGACCACGCGCCGGCGGGATCAAACAACGCCGCGGCCGACACCACGACCCTGCCCCGTCGCCCACGGGAGCGGCCGAGCGAGCCGCGCCGAGAGGGGCCGAGCGAGCCGCGCCGGGAGCGGCCGAGCGAGCCGCGCCGGCGGGCCCGGACACCGCGGCCGGCATCTGCTGATCGCCCCGCGAGTCGCGCCCGGCGCCCCCGCGCCACCACGACCCCCGATGGCACCGCAACTCCGAATCACGGCGCCACCGCAACTCCGAATCATGGCGCCACCGCAGCGCCGAAGCATGGCGCCACCGCAGCGCCGGATCACGGCGCGACCGAGCCTCCTCCCCACCGTCCGCGCCACCGCGTCAGCGCCGATGAGCTGTTCGAGCGCGTGGTCCCCGAGGATCCACCGACCATGCGCTTCGGGCGCATCCCGCCGTCGAGCCGCTCCCCGCTCTCGCCGGCCCCCGAGGCGGACCCCCCGACCCCCGTCGATGACCAGCTGACGATGCCGTTCCGCGAGGACGAAACGATCCGGCTCGACGACGAGCGCACGGTGCGGCTCGGCGACGAGGGCACGGTGCGGCTCGGCGACGAGGGCACGATGCCGCTGGGCGAAGACGGGACGGTGCCGCTCGGCGACGAGGGCACGATGTCCATGGGCGACGAGGGCACGACGCGCCTGGGCGAGGACGAGACCCTCCCCATGCGCCGGCGCCCCGAGCACTAATCGCGCACGGATCGCCGCGCCAGCTCGCCGGCGATCCGGGCCAGCACCATCCCCGACCTGTCGGCAACGTGGTCGCCCGTGAAGCGCATCAGCTCGATGCCGGCGTCCCGGGCCAGTAGATCCTTCTCGCGGTCGCGGCGGAAGGCGGCCGGCCCACGATGGAACGGGTAGCTGTCCAGCTCGACGGCGAGGCGTTCCCTGGGCCAGAAGAAGTCGAGCTCGAAGCGGCCGAACGGGACGTTGGTCTCGGGTAGCGGCAGGCCCGCATCACGGACCAGCCTGAGCAGGCGCTTCTCGTTGCGCGACCGGCTCGTCGCGGTGGCGGTCTCGTCCCCCAGAATCGCCGCCAGGCGGGCGGCGCCCCGGCACGGTCGGTTGCGCGCGAGCACCTCCCGGAGCTCGCGGGGCGTGAACAGCCGGTGCGCGAGCCCCTCGTCGATCGCGTTGGCGCGTCCTTCGCCGGCGCGGTCGCCGCGAGCTCGAGCACCGCCCTCGCCGGCGCACTGACCCACAGCCCCTCCTGCTGTTGCACCTCGGTCAGGTCGATGGCCTTGATCCGATGCACGTGGATGCCCTTGCGCGATCGGCACTGCCGACCGACGACCGAGACCTCGACCCGGGCCGGGAGCGCCCGGACAAGGCCCCAAATCGCGGCCGCGGTCCTGTGGCTGAGGAAGGCGTGCTCGCCGAGCGCGAGTAGGGCCGCCTGCTCACGGGCCAGAGCCGGAAGGTCACCGCGGATCACCGAATAGACGCCGTGGAAGACGGACCGGAAGCGGCCACGGCTCACCCAGTGCGCGATGGCGCGATGGCTGCATCCCAGGATGACCAACTGTTCGTGGGCCACGATCGTGCGCTGGCCGCCGGCAAGCTCGGCGATCGCGACGTCTCGCGCCTGGGTCATAACTGCACACTCGACGAGTCGCAGTTGCCGA
>DATBYI010000485.1:0-2786 GCA_036513815.1 Solirubrobacteraceae bacterium | reverse complement strand
TCGCCGATGACGTCGTCGCGGGCCTGCCGCGGACCAAGCCGGGCGTCGTCGCCTAGCGCCTCCCTAACCACCCTCTGGGGCCGGGTGTCGTCGCCATCCGCGGCGGCACCAGGCACAAGGAGTCATGGCCGTGTCTGGGTTGCCCGCAGCACAACCATTCCGCGAGAGAGTGACCACGGCAGGCTGGGATCCTCATCGGATCCGAGACGGACTGCTCGGAGCGCTCGCGTTCGCGGCTGGATCGATCGACGTTCTGAGTTGGCTGGCGTTGGGGAAGGTGTTCACCGCGTTCATGACCGGCAATGTGGTGTTCCTCGCCGCGGGATTGTTCTCGCATCAGTCGGAGTTGTCTTTGCACGCGGCGATCGCCCTATGCGCGTTCGGCGCAGGCGCGTGGACGACGGCATCGGTGATGCCCCGCCAAGACGCGAGTGCGCTTTGGCCCGCTCGGGTGACGGCCGGGCTGATCGCTTGCGGGCTCGTGCAACTGGCCTTCTGGGTCCTGTGGCTGGCCGTTGGCGGTCACCCCGGCTCGAATCTTTTGGTCCTGCTCGGGATCTCGGCGTTCGCGATGGGCATCCAGACGGCCACCGCGGTAACTCTGGGGGTCCACGCCGTCTTCACCACCGCGGTGACCGCCACCTGGACCGTGCTGGTCGGCGATGCTGCGCACTGGTCCGCGACACGAACCGAGCGGCGTCGGCTGACCCTCGTGCTGGCCGGAACGCTGCTGGGAGCGCTCATCGGAGCTCTGCTCCTCGCCCACCTACGGCTCTGGATGCCACTACTGCCAGTGCTACTGACCGCTGGCGTCGCCGCCGCCGCACATCAAAGCGTCGAGCAATACGTAGACTCGACGCGGGTCACTGTGTCCGCGGCGCCGCACCCGCTAGACCGAGGCTTCGGGCGCTCACCCAGCGAGCCGCCACGCACACCCTATGGACACTGAGCCGCACCCCGCACCCGTCCGCCCGCTGGCGGCGTTCGCGGTTCCCAACTTCCGCCGCTTCGTCGCGGGTCAGACGATCAGTCTCGTCGGTTCGTGGACGGAGACGGTGGCGCAGGCGATTCTCGTGCTGCAACTCACCCATTCCGGCGTCTGGCTGGGGCTGACCACGGCGACGCGGTACGCCCCTGTGCTCTTGCTCACCCCGTACGCCGGGGTGATCGTCGACCGGGAGGCCAAACGTCGGCTGTTGCTGGTCACCCAGTCATCCCTGGCTCTCGTCTCGCTCATACTCGGCGTGCTCGTGCTGAGCGGAGCGATTCGCCTGTGGATGGTGTTCGCGCTGGCGCTCGTGTTTGGCACGCTGACCGCCCTGGACAACCCGGCGCGCCTCGCGTTCATCTCCGAAATGGTGGGTGATCGGCTGATCCGCAACGCGGTCACGCTCAACAGCACGCTGGTGAACGTCGGCCGGGCCATCGGGCCGATCGTGGCGGCGACGCTTGTCAGTGCCGTGGGCGTCGGATGGTGTTTCGTGGCCAACGCCGCTAGCTTCGGCGCCGTGATCGCCTCACTCGTGGCGCTCAACATCTCCCAGCTTCATCCCTCCGCACCCGTGCGGCGTGCCCGCGGGCAGCTGCGCCAAGGGCTGGCCTACGCGCGGACGGTCCCGGAGATCCTCGCCCCACTGGCGATGATGGCGCTGATCGGCACCCTGACCTATGAGTACGAGGTGAGCCTGCCGCTGTTTGGTCGCGGGGCGTTGCACGGCGGCCCGACAACCTACAGCGTGCTGTTCGCGGCGTTCGGGCTTGGTTCGGTCCTCGGCGGCGTCTACTGCACGCGCCACCCAAAGACGGGTGTGCCACGGATGATCGGCGCCGCCGTCGTGTACGCGGCGGCCATGCTCGCCACGGCCCTGACCAGCCAGACCTATGCGGCGGCCGCCCTTCTCACGGTGGTCGGCTTCGCGAGCATCACCTTCCTCACCACCGGGAACAGCACGGTGCAGCTCGCCGCCCGGCCCGACATGCGCGGCCGCATGACCGCCCTCTGGTCAACCGCATTCGTCGGCAGCACGCCCATCGGCGCGACGATCATCGGCGCGATAGGAGACACGAACTCCCGTCTCGCCCTCGTCGTCGGCGCCGCGGCCTGCGCCGCGGCCGCGCTCACCGGCTTCTTTTTGCTCGCCCACGCCCGTGGGACGGCCGGCCGCATGCCCCGACCCGGCGGCGCCTAGTCCCAACCGCGAAACGGGGCGGCCGCGGGGCCGCCCCGTTGCTCGTTAGCCCTTGGCTGGTTCAAGCGATGCGCGGATGGGTCGCAGCTTGAAATGGGCCCCTTCGGGGCGCACGACAGCGACGCGTCGGACCTCGACGCGGTGACGGCCGTTTTGCGCGTCGCGGGATAGATCGCCGCCGTGCTCTTGGGCCTTGATGTTGGTCAGGGTTGTGGTCATCGGAACCTTCCTCAGGGTCTCTCTCATGAGATGAAGCGGGGCGGCGCGGTGCGCCGTCCCGCCTCGAGGTCAAAGGCCGGACAACCGAGGCGGTCCGCGCGCGAACGAGTCATGAGGTGGACGGCGCGTCCGAACGCGCTCGGCCGCCGCGCGGATCCGCGTCGCCGCGCCGCGTACGAGGCCGACGCCGCGCCGGACGAGAACACGGACCTTCGCGCGTCGGATCCGGCGGCGCCGTCGCATCTCGCGCTCGGCGGTCGCGGTCTGGACAGCCGGCGGATGAGCTACTCCTCCGGACGCGCCCGGGACGTGAACCGGTGCGAGCGTCGGCGTACCGAACAAGCCGACGACGAGCGCGAGTGGGAGAAGGTTCTTGCG
>DATBYI010000484.1:0-3541 GCA_036513815.1 Solirubrobacteraceae bacterium | reverse complement strand
CCACTTCAGGTAGTTGGGACCGTAGAAGTCGGTCACCGTGACCTGGCGGAGCTTCGCGTTGATCCCGGCGGCGGCCGCTTGTGACGCGTAGACCTGGGCCATGTTGATGACGCCCTGCGCGATGTCGCCGGTGACGAGCGTAATCGTGAGATTCTCCTGCCCGGCGGCCTTGAGCAGGGACTTGGCCTGCTCGGGGTCGTACTGGCGCTGCGGGATGCTGTGGTCGTACTCGGGGGCCCAGATCCCAAAGATGTCGTTGCCGAGCGTGCCGTGCCCGCCGAACACCGTCTTGAGCATCGCCTCCCGGTCCACGGCCATGCGGAACGCCTGCCTGACCCGGACGTCAGTGAATGGTGGCTGGTCGACGCGCATCGTGAACGGGTTCCAGCCCCCGCCGTCGGAGATGACCACGTGCTTGCCCGACCCGGTGACGGTCCCGACCGTGTCCTGGGAGAGCAGGTTGACGACGTCCACCTGGCCCGAGAGCAGCGCGTTGACCTGGCTGGTCTCGTCGGAGTAGTCGGTCATGATGATCTTGTCCAGGTACGGGAGCGGCGCGTTCCAGTAGTTCGGGAAGCGCTCGAGCACCGTCTGCTGACCCGGGGTGAACTGGGCCATCTTGAACGGCCCCGTCCCGATCGGGTTCTTGGGATCGAAGCCGACCGGAAGCACGTAGACGGTGATGTTGTTGGCCAGGCTCTCGGGGAACGTCGAGTAGGGCTTCGCGAATGGGACCGTGATCGTGAGGTTGTCGAGCTTCTTGATCCCGGCCGCGTTGATGCCGCTCAGCGCGTTCGCCGCCTCACCCGGAGACTTGGGGTTGATGACGCGGTTGATCGAGAAGATCAGGTCGTCGGCGGTGACGTCCTTGCCGTTGTGGAAGGTGACACCCGATCGGAGGCGGATCGTCCATACCGTCGCGTCCTTGTTCGGCGTCATCTCCTCGGCCAAGCGGTTGTACTGCTGCGCCTGGGAGTTCGTCCACACGAGGCCCTCGTAGAGCAGCGCCGCCCGGGCGTAATCGGTGTTGTTGACGATCGTGTTCGGATCGGCGGTGTCGGAGCTCGAGCCGCCGGTCAATCCCGCGCGCAGTGTGCCCCCGTGCTTGGGCGTCCCGGAGGGCGCCTGCGACGCGGTGGTCGCGGCACTCGACGAGGATGAACCCGAGGAGCCGCAGGCTGCGATGAGCCCTCCGGCTCCGACGGCGAGGCCGCCCTTGGCGGCGTTCTCGAGCAGCCTACGACGAGTGATCAGGGTCATTGCGCTCCTTCGGGGTTCGATGACTCGGCCGCGACCGGCACTCGTGCCGCGGCCTCCTGCAGGTCCGACTCCAGGCAACCGAGCTCGAGCGCGGCCGCCTTCAACCACATCGCGACGTAATGCGCGCGACTGCGACCGGGTTGTTCTAGGACCATGTGGACGGCGAGGCCCTCGCTCAGCGCCGCGAGCCGGATGCCGGCTTCGTCGGCGTCGACGGGTTGGAACTCGCCCCGAGCCTGGCCGTGGCGGATCGTCTCGGCGATCACGTCGCACCAGCGCGATTCACAGCCCCACTCGGCCGTCCGCATCTCAGCGCTCTGCCGGGCCAGCAGCCACGAGTCGATCCACAGCGGCCACTCGCTCACGCTGGAACGGACGATCAGGCAAGCCAGGCGGTCTATGCCGCTCTCGAGGCGGTCGAGCTGGGGTCTGAGCTCCGTGTAGAACGCGGCGTCGGCGTCCGCCACCGCGCGCCCGAATAGCTGGTCCTTGCTTGCGAAGTAGTAGATGACGCTCGTCGGGCTCGTGCCCGCGCGCTTGGCGACGTCGACGACCCTCACGTTCGACAACCCGTGCTCCCGGACCAGCTCGACCGTCGTGGCCAGGATCTCGGGTCCACGCACACGTCCGGACGGCTCTTCTCGCCGGTTCTGTACCGCCTGTTTCCGCGTCATTTGTCCTCTCAACCCTCGTTCCAAACGGTGATTTGGAACGACGTTTAAATACCGGCCCGAAGCGGCCGCTGTCAAGCGCTTCAGAGCAAATTTGTACAAAGGGCCAATCGGCGGCTTGTACGCTGCCCCGATGCCCCGCCCGCTCCAGCTAGACCAGATTGTTCAGGCGGGTTTGTGCATCGGCTGCGGGTTGTGCGAGGCCATCGCCGGACCTGGCCGCGTGGCCTTCGTGGCCACCGACGACGGGCGCGAGCGCCCGCTGGCGCGGGCGCCGCTGGGCATGACGACGGTCCGAGCCATCAACGCGGTCTGTCCCGGGACACGCATCGAGGGGGCTGACCATCGCCGGCTTGTCCCGAAGGCCCGAATCGACCCCGTCTGGGGTCCGATCGGCACCCTCGTGCGCGGACACGCCACCGACCCCGTCGTGCGCCACCGCGGCGCCTCGGGCGGAGTCCTGAGCGCGCTCGCCCAGTTCATGCTCTCGAGCGGCCGGGTCGAGTTCGTCGTGCACGTCGCGGCGTCGCGCCAGGCCCCAATGAGAAGCGCCCGGCACCTGAGCTTCGACGACGTCGACGTGCTCGAGGCATGCGGCTCTCGCTACGGGCCGGCCGCTCCGCTGCGCGACTTCGGATCCGTGCTCGAGCGCGGTCGCCCGTTCGCGCTGATCGGCAAGCCGTGCGACGTCGGCGCGGTGCGCAACCTGGCCCGCGTCGATCCCCGGGTCGACCGTCACATGCGCTATGCGCTCACGATGATCTGCGGCGGCGCGTCGGAGCTCGGGAAGTCACAGGACGTGCTCGACCGGTTCGGCGTGGCCGAGCGCGACCTCGCGCTGTTCCGCTATCGCGGCCACGGCAACCCCGGGCGGACGCGCATCGAGACGCGCGACGGGCGCGCCCACGAGCTGACCTACGCCGAGATGTGGGACGACGAGGCGACATGGCGGCTTCAGTCGCGCTGCAAGATCTGCCCCGACGCGATCGGCGAGGCGGCCGACCTCGTGGTCGGCGACACATGGCCGGACGCGACTCCGCAGGGCGAGGATGCCGGGTTCAACTCGATCCTCGCCCGCACCGCGGCGGGCGATCAACTGCTCGAGGACGCGGTCGCGGCCGGCGCGATCACCGTCTGCGGCCCGCTCACCCCGCGCCAGCTTGACGGCTTCAACCCACACCAAGTGACCAAGAAGCGCGCGGTCGGCGCGCGGTTGCTCGCCCTCCGCGCGTCGGGTGCTCCCGTCCCACGGGTGCGAGGACTGCGCATCGCCCGTCTCGCCGCCTCGGCCGGCGTTCGGCCCGCGGTCCGTGAGGTGCGAGGCACCCTCCGGCGCCGTCGGGTCGGACGCCTCGGCGAGCGAGGCGTCACCGAGGGCCGCCCAGCGCCCGACCCGGAGGTGCTCCCGTGAGTGGCGTTCCGATCGTGATCGAGAAGCGGATCGAGATCCGCTGGGCCGATCTCGACGCGTTCCGTCACGTCAACAACGCGATTTACCTCACCTACCTGGAGGAGGCGCGTGACAGCTGGCTCGAGGCGATGGTGCCCGAGGGAAGGTCGACCTGGGACTACGTGCTGGCGCGCGTCGCGATCGACTTCCGACGCGAACT
>DATBYI010000483.1:0-2072 GCA_036513815.1 Solirubrobacteraceae bacterium | reverse complement strand
CCGGAGAAGTAGCCGATCGACACCCACACCGCGACCCACAGCGCCGCGCCGAGCGCGTTGAACGGGACGAATTTCGCCCAGTGCATGCCAGTGATGCCGGCGATGATCCCGTTGGCCTGCCGCAGGCCCTCGACGAACCGCGCGATGACGATCACCTTCCCGCCGTGCCGGTCGAAGAAGGCGGCGGTCTTGTCGAGCCGCTCGGGCGTCAGGAAGATGTACTTGCCGTAGCGGTCGGCGAGCGGCCGGCCGCCGAAGTGGCCGATCGCGAACCCCACGTTGTCACCGAGGACCGCGAACAGGAACCCGAGCAGAGCAACCAGCCAGACGCTGAACCTCCCGGTGCCGGCGTAGACGGCCGCGATGATCAGGACGGTCTCGCCCGGGACGGGAACGCCGAAGTCCTCGAGGAAGATCAGCCCGAGCGCGAGATAGCCGAATCGGTCGAGCGTCGGCTCCAGGTCGTGGAGGACGCCCGGCAGGTGCGCCGGCGCGGAGGCGGCCGTCAGCAGCAGTTGGAGCACGAAGAGACCCTACCCGCGCCGTTTGCGATGATCGGGGAATGACGGCCGTCAAGCTCACGTCGCTGTCCCACGGCGCCGGCTGTGCGTGCAAGGTCCCGGCCAGGCTGCTCGCGCCGCTCGTGGAGGCCCTGCCGCAGCCGACGGACCCCGATCTGCTGGTGGGCGCGTCCACGAGCGACGATGCCGCCGTCTACCGGCTGCGCGATGACCTGGCGATCGTGCAGACCGCCGACTTCTTCACGCCGATCGTCGACGACCCCTACGACTTCGGCCGGATCGCCGCCACCAACGCGCTGTCGGACGTATACGCGATGGGCGGGCGCCCGCTCACCGCGTTGAACCTGGTGGCCTGGTCGGTCGAGGAGCTCGGCTCGGAGATGCTGGCCGAGGTCCTGCGCGGCGGTCACGATGTGGTCACCGCGGCCGGTGCCTCGATCGTGGGCGGCCACACGATCGACGACCCCGAACCGAAGTACGGGCTCGCCGTCACGGGGATGGTCGACCCGGCCGACGTGATCACGAACGCCGGCGCTCGCGCCGGGGACGCGCTCGTGCTGACCAAGCCGCTCGGGGCGGGTGCGGTCACCACCGCGCTCAAGAAGGGTCTGGCCGACGAGCGGATCCTGGCCGACGCGGTCGAGGTCATGACCGAGCTGAACGAGGCCGGTGCGCGCGCGGCGCAGGCGGCGGGCGCCCACGGCATGACAGACGTGACCGGCTTCGGGCTGCTCGGCCACCTGCACGAGCTGGCACTCGCGAGCGGCGTCGCCGCCGAGGTGGACTCGGCCGCGGTGCCGGTCATCGAGGGCGTGATCGAGCTGCTGGCCGACGACCGCGCGGTCGCCGGCGGCAGCCGCAACAACCGCGCCTACGCGGAGGAGTTCGCGACTTTCGCTCCGGGCGTCGAGGAGGCGCGCCGGCGGCTTGTGACCGACGCGATGACCTCGGGCGGGCTGCTCGTCGCACTCGATCCTGCCCGAGCCGGCGAGGTACCGGGGACGGTGATCGGCCGGCTCCTCGAGGGCGAGCCCGGGACGATCAGAGTCGTCTAAGCGCCTGACCCTCGCCTCGGCTCTCGATCCGATCCGCGCACCGGGGGGAGGGGGCGCCGGAGTTCGCGGGGAGGGGGCGGCGGAGTTCGCGGGGGAAGGAGGGGCGGCGGAAGTGCCGGCCGACTACTGGCCGGACGGCGCCCGCTCCAGGTCCTCGCGCGACGCGACGCCGAGCAACCGTCCTTCGGGCGTCGTCACGATCGCCCAGCGGAGATTCTTCTTGGCCAGGCGCTCCGCCGCCTCATGCGCCGAGCGGTGCGGGCGGATCGTCGAGGGACCGAACTCCATGATCTGGTCGACCGGTCCATCCGCGGCATCGCGCAGAACGCTCCCGCGCACACGCCCGAGTACGACGTCACGGGGGCCCGTCACCAGCGCGAACGGGTACGGCGAGTGCTCGATCCTGGCCAGCACGTCGCTCACCAGGTCCAAGGGACCGCAACGCACGACGTCATCGCGCATGAGACGCCCGACGGTGGGTGGGGTGGCGCGCTCT
>DATBYI010000482.1:0-2390 GCA_036513815.1 Solirubrobacteraceae bacterium | reverse complement strand
TACGCCGTCGGCGCCTGCGTGATCGGCGGCACGGCACTCACCGGCGGGCGCGGGACAGTCGTGGGCGCGTTCATCGGCGCGATCCTGATCGGAATTCTCGAGGACGGGCTGACGCTGATCGGGGTCAGCACCAACGAGTTCTTCATCTGGGTCGGCGTCGTGATCATCGTCGCGATGGCGCTCAACGTCCAGTTCGACCGGCTGATCGCGCGCTCGAGGTCCAGATGAGCGCAACCCCTCAGCCCGCTGAGCCCACGCCCCCGGTTGCCAACGGCGCGCCCGCGCTCGAGGTGCGCGGCGTCACGAAGAGCTTCGGCGCGCTCTCCGTCCTCAACGGCATCGACCTGACTCTGCACCAGGGCGAGGTGCTCGGGCTCGTCGGCGACAACGGAGCCGGCAAGAGCACGCTGGTCAAGATCCTGAGCGGCTTCCACCCTCCGAACGGGGGAGAGATCCTGATCGGTGGAAAGCCCGTGAGCTTCTCTTCGGTGGGGGCCGCCCGCGCGGCTGGAATCGAGACGGTCTATCAGGATCTCGCGCTGATTCCGCAGCTGCCCGTCTTCCAGAACCTGTTCCTAGGCCACGAGCTGACGCGGTTCGGGCCGCTGCGTCTCCTCGACAAGCGTCAGATGCGCAAGCTGGCACGTCAGTACCTCGACGACATCAACGTGCACGTGCCGAGCGTGGACGCCGAAGCCGTCGACCTCTCCGGCGGTCAACGGCAGGCGATCGCCGTCGCCCGGGCGGTGCGCGCGACGAGGCAGATACTCCTGCTCGACGAGCCGCTCTCAGCCATGGGTGCGCGCGAGTCGCGTCTGATCATCAACCTCGTCAAGGACCTCGCCTCGGGCGACCGAGTCTCGATCATCGTGATCGACCACAACTACGCCCATCTGTTCGAGCTGTGCGACCGCATCAACGTCATGCAGGGCGGCCGTATCACCATCGACCAGCAGGTGCGTGACACATCGCTGGAGGAGCTCACGGAGCTGATGGTCTCGAGCTACCGGCGTCAGATCGAGGAAGTGCAAAACGCTGGCGCCTGACCCCCGCCCGTCTCAGCAGGCCGCCGCGCGGTGACCTACGCGATCGGGGTCGACTTCGGCACGGAGTCCGGCCGGGCAGCGTTGGTCGATGTGAGCGATGGCGAGGTACTGGCCACGAGCGTCGTCCGCTACCCGAGCGGCGTGATCGACGAGACGCTGCCCTCCACCGGTGAGCGGCTGCCCGACGACTACGCGCTGCAGGATCCCGACGACTGGGTCAAGGTGATCGAGGAGGCGGTGCCGGAGGTGATCGCCCAGGCGGACGTTCCGGTCGAGGAGATCGTGGGGCTGGGCATCGACTTCACGTCGTGCACCGTGCTTCCGGTGACCGATGCCGGGGAGCCGCTCTGCAGGCTCGAAGAGTGGCGCGGGCGCCGGCACGCCTGGCCCAAGCTGTGGAAGCACCACGCGGCCCAGCCGATCGCCGACCGCCTGAACGAGGTGGCACTCGAGCGTGGCGAGGACTTCCTCGAGCGCTATGGCGGACGCATTTCCTCGGAGTGGTACTTCCCCAAGCTGATCTCGGTGTGGCAGGAGGATCGGCAGGTCTACGACGCCGCCGCGGCCTACATCGAGGCGGCCGACTGGATCGTGTGGTGGATGACCGGCCGCGAGTGCCGGCAGACCGCCACGGCCGGATTCAAGGCGATGTGGTCGCCAGAGGAAGGCCTCCCGCCAACCGAGTACTTCGAGGCTGCCTATCCCGGGTTCGACCACCCCGGAGAGAAGCTCGGCGACACCTTCGTGCCCCTGGGAACGAGCGCGGGCACGCTGCGCAAAGACGTCGCGGACAAAACCGGTCTGCCCGAGTCGGTCGCGGTGGCGGTCGGTAACGTCGACGCCTGGGTGTCGGTCCCCAGCGTCGGGGTGCAGGAGCCGGGCACGTTCGTGATCGTGATCGGCACCTCGATCTGCGACATGATCGTCCACCCCGAGGAGGTCCGACTCCCGGGCATCACCGGCGTGGTCAGGGACGGGATCCTGCCCGGGCTGTATGGCTACGAGGCAGGACAGGCGGCCGTGGGCGACATGCTCGCCTGGTTTGTCGAGCGGTTGGTGATGGACTCGGGCAGCTACGGCGCGCTCGAAGAGTCCGCGGCCAGGCTCGAGCCGGGCGAGACCGGGCTGGTGGCGCTCGACTGGTGGAACGGAAATCGCACCATCCTGGCCGACGCCGACCTCACGGGCGCGATCTTCGGCCTCGGCCTGCACACCACGCGCGAGCAGATCTACCGTGCCCTGCTCGAGTCGATCGCGTTCGGGAGCCGGCGAATCATCGACAACTTCGAGCAGTACGGGCTCGTGATCTCGGAGATCGTGGCCTGCGGCGGGATCGCCGAGCGC
>DATBYI010000481.1:0-5560 GCA_036513815.1 Solirubrobacteraceae bacterium | reverse complement strand
ACGGCGAACAGGCCGGTATTGAGCAGGGTCAGACGTGCCCGGACCGTGAGCCGCGGGCGACGCCTCACATCCGGTACCCCTTGCCCACGACGGTCTCGATCAGCGGCGGGTCGCCGAGCTTGCGTCGCAGTCGGCTGATCGTCACCTTGACGACCGCGGAAAACGGGTCGACGGCCTCGTCCCAGGCCCGGGCGAGGAGCTCCTCGGGCGAGACCACACTGCTGCGCGCAGACAGCAGCAGTTCGAGCACGGCGAGCTCCTTCGTGCTCAGATCGAGCCGCCGGCCGGCTCGGTGGGCGATCCGCCGGCCCGTGTCGAGGGTCAGATCGCCGCTCCGCATCACGGGCGCGAGCGCCGGCTGCGAGCGGCGGGCCAGAGCGCGGATCCGCGCGATCAGTTCGGCGAAGGCAAACGGCTTGGGCAGGTAGTCGTCAGCACCCAGGCTGAGCCCCGACACGCGATCCTCGATGCCCGCCGATGCGGTGAGCATCAACACCCGGGTGCGTCCGCCCCCCTCGACCAGCTTCTCGCACACGCGATCCCCGTGCACGCCGGGCAGGTCCCGGTCGAGCACGATCACGTCGTAGTCGTAGACGGCAGCCTGCCTGAGCCCGGCCGCGCCGTCGAGCGCGACGTCCACGGCCATGCCCTCGCGCTGGAGGCCGAGCGCGACCGTCTCGGCCAGTTCCGCATGATCCTCGATCACCAGCACGCGCATTCGCCCTCTAGCAAGTGTGGCGGGTCGACATCTCCGCCGAGCAGGATGGTTCAGCAGAGGTAACGCAGCGGTAACAGCACCCGTTTCGCGCGTGTTACCGCCGATTTCGTACCACTTGTCTCCGATGCCGAACCGGAGGGACTCCCGAATGCGATTGACGATCACGATCACCCTGCTCGCCGCCGGCCTGGGGCTCGCTGCATGCGGCTCGTCGGACCCGAGCACGACGACGGCCGCGAACGGTCCGGCGGCCGTAAAGCAAGCCTCGGGGCTCGCGTTTGCCCGCTGCATCCGCGCCCATGGCGTCCCCAGCTTCCCGGACCCGACGAGCAACGGGCAGGGCGGCATCCAGATCCAGCAGAGCCAACGATCCGGGTCGGGACCGTCGACCGAGGTCAACGGCGTCCCGGTCAACGGTCCCGCCTTCCAGAAGGCGATGAGCGCCTGTCGATCCGACTTGCCGCACGGCGGCACGCCGTCGGCGGCCCAAACGGCCCACGTCAAGGCTCAAGCACTCGCCATGTCGCGCTGTATGCGCTCGCACGGCGTGCCCAACTTCCCCGACCCGACGTTCCAGACCGGGCCGAACGGAGGCGTTGGCGTCGGGATCCGGATCGGCAACAACAGTGGGATTGACCCGAACTCGCCGGCGTTCCAGACGGCCCAGAAGGCGTGCGGCTCGATCTTCGGCGGCCCGAAGGTAGCCCCCTGAGGGAGCCACCTGCGGCGCCTTAGCCCGCGACCCGCTCCCAGCGTTGGTACAGCTCGTCGACCGTGCGCTTGGCCTCCTCGTGGCGCGCGGTCGCGCGCGCGGTGCGCTGGGGCGTTGACCAGACCGACGGATCGGCGAGCTCGTCCTCGACCGCCTTCAGCGCCGCCTCCGCCGCCTCGATCTGGTCCTCGAGCCGCTGTTGCTCGCGCGGATGGACGGACCCGGGCGCCGTCCGGGTCGCTTTCGCTCGCGGGGCCGAGCGCGGCGGCGCCTTGACTTGCTTGCTCGCGGCCGCCTCCCGCTCGCGCTCCTCGCGGGCGCGGACGTACTCGGGCCAGCCCCCCAGATAGCTGTGCAGCGTTCGGTCCTCGATCGCCACCGTACGGCGCCCGACCGCGTCGAGCAGCGCGCGGTCATGCGAGACCAGCAGCAGCGAGCCGGTGAACTCATTCAGCGCCTGCTCGAGTGCCTCTCGGCTCTCGAGGTCGAGATGGTTGGTTGGCTCATCGAGGATGAGCAGGTTGGCGCCGGACTGGACGAGAATCGCCAGCGACAGCCGCCGGCGCTCACCCCCGGAGAGCACCTCGAGCGGCTTCTCGGCCTCCTCCCCGGAGAACATGAACCGCCCCAGGAGCCCCCGCGCCTGGTTGGGAGTCAGCTTCGTCAGATGCGTTGTGGCCTCGAGCACTGTTCGAGCCGTCCCCGCCGACAGCTCCTCGGCGTGCTGAGAGAGGAAGCCGAGCTTCACGTTGTGTCCGGTGCGGAGCTTGCCCGTGACGATCGGGCCGGGCCCGCCCCCGTCCAGCTCGCGGAGCCCAGCCAGCGTCTCGATCAGCGTCGTCTTCCCGGCGCCGTTCGGACCGACGAGCGTCACGTGCTCGCCGCGCTCGAGCCACAGCTCGGCGTCGTCGAGCAGCGCACGCTCGCCGACCTCGACGTGTCCGTTCTCGAGCTCAAATACGACCCGGCCGCTCCGCTCGGGCGGCTTGAAGGCGAACTCGAGGGCCGCGCCGTCGTTCGGAGATCGGTTGAGCCGGTCCATCTTGGAGAGCTTCTTGGCACGCGACTGCGCCTGGCGAGCCCGGGTCCCGGCCCGGAAGCGGGTCACGAACCGCTCGAGCCGGTCGATCTCGGCCTGCTGACGCTCGATCGCGCGCCCCAGCGCGAGCTCGCGCGCCGCCTTCTCCTTGCGCCAGGCGTGCCAGGGCCCCTTGAAGAACCGCCCGCGGCCGGCCTCGAGTTCGAGCACCGAGGTGCCGACGGCCTCGAGGAACCAGCGATCGTGGGCGACCAGCACGACGGCGGCGTCGAGCGTCGTCAGGTGCTGCTCGAGCCACTCGAGCGACTCGATGTCGAGGTGGTTGGTCGGCTCGTCGAGCAGCAGCAAATCGGGCCCGCCAGCCAGCGCGCGGCCGAGTGAGGCTCGCGTGAGCTCGCCGCCCGAGAAGGTGTTCAGGGAGCGATCGAGGTCGGCGTCGTCCCTGAACCCGAGTCCGTGCAGAGAGGCAAGGGCGCGGTCACGCCACCCGTACCCGCCGGCGTGTTCAAGCCGCGCCTGAGCCTGGGCGTAGCGCCCGAGCGTGGCCTCGTCGTGGGCGCCCTCGGCCATGGCCTGTTCGAGCGAGGCCAGCTCCTCCTCGATGGCAACGAGCTCGCGCGCGCCGCTCAGCACGTAGGCGCGCAGACTCAGCCCGAGGTCCCGGGGGGGACGCTGGTCGTGCAGCGCGATCTTCGTGTCCTTGGCCAGGACGAGCTCGCCGAAGTCGAACGAAGCCTCGCCGGAGAGCATCCGCAGCAGCGTCGTCTTGCCCGCCCCGTTGCGGCCGGACAGCGTCATCCGGTCGCGGCGCTCGAGCTTGAACGAGATCCCGCGCAGGAGCGGCTCGCCCGCGATGTCCTTTCCCAGGTCGGATGCGATCACTACGGCCATGTCTGGTTGATGGTAGGAGGGCTCCCCAGATGGGGAATTCTCGATGGCGCCTTAGCATTCCTCGGCATGCGCACACCCTCTCGGCCACCAATTCCTCCCGTTGAGATGCTGCCGGCTCGAACGCTTGTCGCCCCCGATCGCGGCGAGCTTTTCCTCCGCGACAGTGGCGGGGATGGGCTCCCGGTCATGCTCCTGCACGGCTGGGTGGCGAGCGCCGATCTCAACTGGTGCGGGGCCTACGACGCTCTCGCGGCGGCCGGGTATCGCGTCCTCGCGATCGATCACCGCGGTCACGGCCGTGGCCTGCGACCGCTCGAGCCGTTCCGGCTCGCCGACTGCGCCGGCGACGCTGCCGCCGCGCTCAAGATGCTCGACGTGGGATCGGCCATCGTGGTCGGCTACTCGATGGGCGGCGCGATCGCCCAGCTGATGGCGCGCGACCACACCGACGTGATCAGCGGGCTCGTGCTGAGCGGAACCGCCCAGCATTGGCAGGACCCCGAGACGCGCCGCGCCTTCAAGGCGCTCGGTGTGGTCGGGTTGCTGCTATCGCTGGCCCCGCGGTGGACGTGGCGAACCGGGCTTCGCCGCGTCGGCCTGAGCGACTCTCCGGAGGCCGCCTGGGTCCTGTCCGAGATGATGCGCCACTCGGTGCCCAACCTGGTCGAGGCCGGCCGAGAGCTCGGCCGGTTCGACTCGCGGCCGTGGCTGCGCCCCCTCCCCATCCCGACCGCGGTCGTGCTCACGACCAGGGACGACGCGGTGGCCCCGGCCAAGCAGCGCGACCTGGCGGCGGCGCTTGGGGCCCAGGTGTTCGAGGCGCCGATCAGGCACCTCGAGATCGGCTCGGAGCGCGACGTCTACAACCCGGTTCTCCTCCGGGCCCTGGCCGCGGTGGCCGGGCGCGAGACCGTCGCCGCGGCGTAGGCGCTCCGGCGCCGGCAGCGGTAGGCTTAAGCACGATGCGTCGAGCCCGTGTCATCACCGCGTTGGTAACGGTTGGCGTCGCACTGCTGACGTTCGCACCATCGGCGCTCGCGGCCGCTCACTCCGGTGAGGGCTGGTTCGGCGAGACGAGTGACGTGAACATCACGAACGCGATGTTCCTCACGATCATCTTCTTCCCGACGATCATCATCATCTTCTCGCTGATCCAGTGGCGGCTCGACAAGCGCAAGCACGCGCGCTTGGAGTCCGCCAAGCGTCGCGCCTCGAATGCCGACTGGCGCGGCGGCTGGTAACCCCCAAGAAAAGCGTCCAGGGACCGTCGAGCCGGCGGCCATACAGCGGTAACCTCTAAGGCCGTTACGGGCAATCCAGGCGCGCCGCCGTGCAGGGGCAGCTCGCTTTGGAACGACATCGGAGGCGCAGGCATGGCGAAGACGGCGGCTGTACGGCAAGGGGATTCGCTGAAGTCGAGCTCGGCGCGAAAGCCGACCAACGGGACGGCCGGCAAAACGGCCAACGGGACGGCCGGCAAAGCGACCAACGGGACGACGGCCAAAGCGGCCAACGGGACGGCCCGGAACGGACGCGGTGGCCACGATGATCCCGCCCTCGCTCGGCTGGAAACCGCCCTTCGGGCCGCCGCCGCGGGCGACTTCAGTGTTCGCCTGCCGGCGCGACGCAAGGACGACATCGGGCGGCTCGAGTCGGCCTACAACCAGATGGCAGCCCGGAACTCCGCGCTCGAGGCCGAACTCGTCCGCGTGGCCGAGATCATCGGCCGCGAGGGCCGCATGACCGAGCGCGCCCGTCTGCACGGCGCCGCCGGCGGCTGGTCGACCTCCATCGACTCCGTCAACGGCCTGATCGACGACCTGGTCCGCCCCACCACCGAGGTCGCGCGCGTGATCGTCGCCGTGGCCGAGGGCGACCTGAACCAGAAGATGGCGCTCGAGATCCAGGGCCGCCCGGTCAAGGGCGAGTTCGCCCGGATCGGAACCACGGTGAACTCGATGGTCGACCAGCTATCGAGCTTCGCCGACGAGGTCACCCGCGTCGCGCGCGAGGTCGGCACCGACGGCAAGCTCGGCGGCCAGGCCCAGGTCCCCGGCGTGGCCGGCACCTGGAAGGACCTGACCGACTCGGTCAACTTCATGGCCTCGAACCTGACCGACCAGGTCCGCAACATCGCCCAGGTCACCACCGCGGTGGCCAACGGCGACCTGAGCCAGAAGATCACCGTCGACGTGAAGGG
>DATBYI010000480.1:0-3556 GCA_036513815.1 Solirubrobacteraceae bacterium | reverse complement strand
GCTCCACTTCGGCGAGTCGATCGGCGTCGACCTGGTGGCGCTGTCGTTCGTGCGCACCGCCGAGGACGTGACCAGCGTGCGCCGGCACACGCGCCTGCCGCTGATCGCCAAGATCGAGAAGCCCCAGGCGGTCGACGCGGCGGAGGAGATCATCCGCGCCGCCGACTGCGTGATGGTCGCGCGCGGCGACCTCGGGATCGAGCTCCCGATCGAGGACGTCCCGATCGTGCAGAAGCAGCTTCTCCGCATCGCCGGCAAGCTGGCCCGTCCGTCGATCACCGCCACCCAGATGCTCGACTCGATGGTCAACTCCTCGCGCCCGACCCGCGCCGAGGTGGCCGACGTGGCCAACGCCATCCTCGACGGCACCGACGCCGTGATGCTCTCCCAGGAGACAGCGATCGGCTCCTACCCGGTGCAGGCGGTCGAGATGATGGCCGCGGTGGCCGAGCGGACCGAGCACACGCTTCCGTACCGGACGTGGAACGAGGAGCGCGTCCGCCGCGACGCCCGCGACCCCGCCTACACGATCGCCTACAGCGCCTGCGCCGCCGCCCGCGACCTGCATCTGTCCGCCCTGGTCGTCCCCACGCTGTCCGGCCGCTCGGCCCGACTGATCTCGGCCCACCGCCCTCAGGTGCCGATCTACGTGCTCTCGCCGGGCAAGGAGACCGTGCGGCGCTGCAGCCTGATGTGGGGCGTCGAGGCAGCGTCGATGCGCCGCCACGAGGTGACCGAGATGCTGATCGCCGACGCCGCCAAGCGCGTCGTCGAGCTCGGCTGGGTCAAGCCCGGCGCGCGCGTGGGGATCACCGCCGGCCTACCGTCCGGCCGGCCGGGCACCACCAGCCTGTTCCAGATCCAAAGGGTGTAAGGCGCCGCCGTCAGGCGCGGCCGACCATCCAATTCATTCTGGGCCGCCTTCGGCGGCGTCCCTGGGGCCGTTCCGCCGGGCATCCATGCCCGGCGGCCGTCCGTGCACAGCGGCCGTCCGTTCCGCGCGCCCATCCGTGCCGCGCGTCGATCCGTGCCCGGCGGCCATCCATTTCCGCGCGCCCATCGTTCCGTCCTCGAAGTGTGGATGACACGCCACACCCCACCCGTCACTCGGGCGGTGGCGCGTCGTCCACAGTAGAAGTGGATCATCGGCCACACCCCCTCCCCAGCGGGGGGCGGTGGCGCGTCATCCACACAAATCAGGCGACCTTGCGGCCGTAGAACTCGGCCTCGAGCTCGCCGAGCTCGGTGGCGGGCGGGTCGTCGTAGAACCACTCCCGCGCGATCCGGTGGAAGTTCCCTCGCGCATGCAGTTGCGCGAGCACCGCGAGCGTGAGCACCTCCATCCGCCGGCCGAAGATGTGATCCGGTGGCGCGGACTCGTGGCGCAGCTGCCCGAAGTACTCCGAGCGCGGGTCGCTCATGTCGATCAGGACCTGGGTGGCGTAGTCCGGCGTCAGCTCGGTGTACTGGTCGATCGTGTACCACGAGGTGGCGGCGCGGAAGTGGGCGAGCACGCGCTGGGGGTCGAACTTGTCGGGCTCGGGGAAGAAGCCGACCTCGGCGCCGAGGCGCATGATCGTGTCGACGTCGCCCTCGATGATCGCGCGCGCCACTCCGATCTCGAGCTCCACCGCGCCGGGCGGCATGCGCTTGAACAGCCCGAAGTCGAAGAACACCATCCGGCCGTCGTCGAGTAGCGCCGAGTTGCCGGGATGGGGGTCACCCGAGAACTGGTGGTGTCGGTACAGCGACCCGAAGTAGAAGCGGAACAAGATCTCGCCGATCCGGTCGCGCTCCTCGTGCGGATAGCCCTTCAGATCCTCGAACCCGGTCCCGTGCACGTAATCCGACACCATCACGCGCTCACGCGACAGCGAGGTGACCACGTCCGGGATCACGATGAACGGATGCCCTCGATAGATCCGCGCCATCGTGCGCTGGTTCTGGGCCTCGAGCTCGTAGTCGAGCTCGTCGTGGATGCGCTCGGAGATCTCGCGCCCGATCGCCTGGGGGTCAAGGCCCGGCGCGATCCGCTTGGCCAGCCGCAAAATCAGCCCGAGGTTCTGCATGTCGGACCGGACCGCCGCGGCCACGCCCGGATACTGGACCTTGACCGCCACCTGCCGTCCGTCGTGGAGCGTGGCACGGTAGACCTGGCCGATCGACGCCGCTGCGATCGGCTCGTCGTCGAACTCCGCGAACACGTCCTTGAGCCGCTCGCCGAGCTCCTCCTCGATCACCTTTCGCATGTCCTTGAAGGCGACGTTGGGTGCGGCGTCGCGTAGCGCCGCGAGCTTGTGCTGGAACTCGTCGCGGTACTCGTCCGGGACGAGGCCGACATCGAGGAACGAGAGCACCTGGCCGACCTTCATCGCGGCGCCCTTCATGGTCCCCAGCGCTGTGACGATCTGTTCGGCCGCCTCGACCTGGCGTCGCTCGAGCGCGACCTTCCGCTGCTCGCCCGTGCGCGTCACGTTGGCCGCGCGAGTACCCGCCTGACGGATCGCCTGTCCCGCGGCGAGTCCCCCGATCCTTGCCGTTCGCCCCACGCGAGAGGTGGGGATCTTGTCCTTCGCCACGGCCCTAGATGCTAGCTGGCGGCACCTGCACGGCTCGCCGGTCGGTAGGAAACCTCACATCCGGAGATACGACGCGCCGTTGACGTCGAGCACCGCGCCGCTCGCCAGCTCGGCCTCCGGCGAGGCCAGGTAATGCACCGCGGCCGCGACCTCGTCGGGCCTGGCGACCCGCCCGAGCGGGCTCTCGGCCCGGCGCGCCCGCCCCCGCTCGCCCTCGAGCTCGGCGGTCGCCATCTCGGTCTCGACGAACCCGGGCGCGACCGCGGTGACCGAGATCCGGCGCTCCCCGAGCGCCCGCGCCAGCGATTGCCCGAACGCGATCAGGCCGGCCTTGCTCGCGCCGTAGGCGGGCTGCTCGGGCTCGCCGCGGAAGGCACCGCGCGAGGAGACGTTGACGATCCGTCCGCCCGCGCCCATGTGGCGAAGGACGCACCAGGTCACGTTGGCCGCGCCGACGAGATTCACGCCCAGCGTCCGGGCCCACGCCTCCTGCCACTCCTCGTAGGTGGTCTCGTCGACCGGATGGCGCTCAAATACGCCCGCGTTGTTGACGAGCACGTCGATCCCCCCGAGCGCACCGGCCACCTCGTCGACCATCCTCCTCACGGCCTCGGGGTCGACCAGGTCGGCGCCGGCGACGACGTGGCCCTCGCCCGGGAGCGTCGCGAGCACCTGCATGGCGGCGTCGCGGCGCGACCCGTAGTGCAAGCCGACGCGGTCGCCCGAGGCGGCGAACGCCCGCGCAACCTCGGCGCCGATGCCTCTCGAGGCGCCGGTGACGAGTACTGCCCGGCCGGCCGGCGACACGCTAGTTCCGGTGGTCGGTGGCGCCTGAGGGCGGCGCCTTGGTGCTGCGCTCGACCCGCGAGCCCGGGACGATGTCGTCGGACCCGTCCGGCCAGCGCACCCACGCCTTGTGACCACCGTCGTAGTCGTCGCCGAACAGGATCAGCGTGGCCGGTTGCCCGAGCGCTGTG
>DATBYI010000479.1:0-4269 GCA_036513815.1 Solirubrobacteraceae bacterium | reverse complement strand
CAGACGGTCGCATCGGTCGGCTCGAACGGACAATGCGGAGCGTTCGTCTACGACTGGCATGGGTGGACCACCTGCCGCGCCGGCGTTTTCAGGTACCTGGCGCGTGATCTGATCCGTCCAGCTCCCGTCGGAGCGCCGCCGATGATCAACTGGTGGCTAACCCCGGAGGCCGGGCCGATCGCGGTCGGCTGCGGCCACGGCTCCTCGATGCATGTGAGCGACGACCTCGTGATTCTCGAGGCCGTCGACGAGAACCGAGCGCCGGTGGCCGCCGGGGTGCGCTCGGCCAAGGTTCTCGTGACGGTCCTCTACAACCACGCCCTGCCGCTGATCCGCTATGAGCTCGCCGACGAGGTCACGCTGCTCGAGGGCGGGTGCCGTTGCGGTTCGGCTCACACTCTGGTGCATCGGCGCGGCTGAGGCGCGGGCCCGGGACGCTAGGCGGCGAGCTTGCGCTCGCCTTCGACGATCGCCCGGACCAGCTCGTCGAGCACCCGCTCGGCCTTGTCGTTGTCGACCTGGCACGTCCCCGCGGCCTCGTGGCCGCCGCCACCGCGCGCGAGCATCAGCGCGCCGATGTCCACGCGGGAGGAGCGGTCGAGGATCGAGCGCCCGACTGCGAACACCGTGTTCTGCATCTTGAGCCCCCATAGGACGTGGATCGAGACGGTGCACTTCGGATGCAGCGCGTAGACGAGGAACCGGTTGGTCGGGTGGATGACCTCCTCGTCGCGGAGGTCGAGCACCACGACGCGCCCGTTCACGGTCGAGCAACGTGTGATCTGCCCCACGGCCGGATTGGCGTGCTTGCGGTACAGGGCCACGCGCTCGGCCACGTCGGGCGAGGCCAGGATCTCGTCGATCGACAGGTTCAGGCAGCTGTCGATGAGCTGCATCATCAGCTGGTAGTTCGAGATCCGGAAGTCACGGAAGCGCCCGAGCCCGGTGCGGGGATCCATCAGGAAGCTGAGCAGGATCCACCCCTGCGGGTCGAGGATGTCGGTGATCGACAGCTGCGCTGCATCGGCGCGGTCGACCGCTTCCATCATGTCGATGCTCACGCGCGGGAACGTCGCGGCCCCGCCGAAGTAGTCGTACACGACGCGGGCCGCGGAGTCGGCGTCGACTGCCATCACGCGGTTATCGCGGTCCCCGACGACGCGGAGCCGTTCCGAAGCGTGATGATCGAACGAGAGCGCCACCTCCGGGCGGTAGGGGAGGTTCGTCGTGACGTCGGCGGCGGTCAGCTCGACCTTCCCGTCCTGGACGTCTTTCGGGTGGACGAACAGGATGTCGTGCAGGAGTCCCAGCTCCTTCAAGAGGGCGGCGCAGACGAGGCCGTCGAAGTCACTGCGGGTGACCAGGCGATAGGTGCGGTTGAGATCGAGTGCGAGAGTCGGCATGCCCCGATCGTCGTCGCCGGCGGGCTTCAGCTTGAAGCCGCGCCGGGTCAGCGGACGAGTGAGCGGGGCACTAGTCGAGAACCCGAACGGCGCCGACCTGCCCAGCATCGACGGCCGGTTCGTCGTCGCGGGCTCTCGCCCGCTCGGCGTGCAGATCGCGCTCGGCGCAGGCCAGGCGATCAACCCGCTCGTTCAGCTCGACGCCGCTGTGGCCCGCGACCTTCACCCACTCGACCTCGTGGCGCGCGACCTCCTCCAGCAGCTCGATCCACAGCTCGCGGTTCTTGACCGGCTGCTTGTCCCGGGTGGCCCACCCGTTGTGCTGCCAGCGACGCAGCCAGCCGTTCGTGAACGCGTTCTTGACGTAGCTCGAGTCGGTGTGCACGCGTACGCGGCAGGGGCGGGTAAGCGCCCTTAGTCCGCCGACCACGCCGCTCAGCTCCATGCGGTTGTTGGTCGTGAGCTCCTCGCCGCCCGAGACCACGCGCTCGTTCTCGCCAACCCGTAACAGCGCCGCCCAACCGCCGGGACCGGGATTCCCCGAGCAGGCACCATCGGTCCACAACTCGACTTCGCTCACCGCGGGGAGACTACTTCGGCGCCCAGCGCCCTCCGTCCGCGCGTCGGGCGTCTCAGTAGCCCTCATTCGTCGAGCTCAATGCGCCCGAGCCGATGATCACCGCCCAGATTCCGGCGGCGACGATGCTGACCAGGACGATCCACACCCAGTGTTTCGAGCGCCCTCGAGCGCCGAGCCCGATCCCGATCGCGAGCCCGAACGGCGGCATCGCCACAGCCAGGATGTAGGCGAGGACCACGAGCCGCTCGGTGGTCACCCGCGTGGAGCGCGGGTCGGAGCCGTTCCTTGACGCGGAGTCTGAGGACAAGGGACCGATGAGTCTATGTGGCGATGGACAAGCGTCGGCCAAGCCGTGTTCGGCTCAGGTCCGGCGGGGGAGATGCCGAGGTGCTCCTGATGGTTCAGCTTCGCCACCGGCTGCCGGTCCTCGCCGTGCTCCTACGCGCGGCGATCATCCCGACGCTGCTGCTGATCGGCACGGGAATGCATCAGATGATCATGTTCGGGCCGGTGGTCCACATGATCGTGGTCGGCGCGGCCGGCGCGATCGCGGGGGCAGCGTCGGTTGTGCTCTCGATCATCGCGACCCGCCGGAACGACGGCCACGCGGTGTGGATCGGCATGGCGTTCTCGGTCATGGCCACGATGCTCGTCATCCACGGCCTCGCCACCCCCGGCGTCATCTTGCCCGCCAACGGCGTCGTCCAGATCGCCGGCGCGCTCAACCTCCCCGTCGGCGGGACGATTCTCGCCGCGTCGGCCTTGCCGCTCCTGCGCCGCCCTCGCCGGGCCCGGCTGCTTTTGATCGCCCAATTTGCCGTGGTCGCGGTGTTCGCGACTGCCGGCGCAACCGTGCTCGTGCTCTCCGGCTCGATCCCGGTGGTGCCGAAGCCGTCGTCGCCGTTGGCCAACCTCATCTTCGTCGCCGGCGCGATCCCGCTCGCCCTGCTCGCCTGGCGCGCCGCCCGGACCTACCTCCTGACCCGCCGCGTGCTCGACCTGCTCGTGGCCGAGGGCGTTGTCTGCCTCATCTTCGCCCAGTACGGACTTTTGAACTTCGGCATGATGGACGGCAGCTGGTGGGCAGCGCACCTGCTCGAGCTGACCGGCATCGGACTGGTCGGCATCCCGGCCGCGCTCGACCTTCGGCACGCGATCGGGTCCCGCCCGCTCGCCGGAGACCTCCGCGCCGGGCAACTGGTCGAGCACGAGGAGATGTTTCTGGGCGGTCGAGTCCGCGCGATCCTCGTCCGTCTGGGCGACAAGGATCCCTCGACCGAAGGGCATACGCGCCGAGTCGCCACGCTCGCGGTCGCGATCGGCGAGCGCCTCGGGCTGACCGAGGGACGGCTGCGCCAGCTCGCGCTCGGAGGCCTGCTGCACGACGTCGGCAAGCTCTCGGTGCCCAACGCGATCCTGAACAAGCCCGGCAAGCTGACCGATGAGGAGTTCGCCGAGATCCGCCGACACCCCGGCGCCGGCCGCGACCTCCTGACCGAGCTTGGCGGATTCCCACCGCTCGTTCTCGACCTGGTCCAGAGCCACCACGAGCGGCTCGACGGTGGCGGCTATCCGCATGGAGTTCCCGCCGGCGACCTCGACCTCGCCGTCCGCATCCTCACCGTCGCCGATGTGTATGACGCGCTGACGGCCGATCGCGTCTACCGGGCGGCCTGGCCGACCGAGCGCGCGCTGGCCTTGCTCGACGACGAGAGCGGCACCGCTTTCGATCCCGATTGCGTGGCGGCACTACGCGCCGTCGTGGCCGTCGAGGAGCCCGCGACGGCTCGTCCGCCAGCTCCGGTCACCGAGCACCGGCCCGCGCCGGGTCGCGGCGTCCCGGCGCCCCGCTACGGCGAAGCCGCCGCATAGCGCGAGATCACCCGCAGTACGTGGTCTGACCCCACTCGTCGACCGCGTCGAAAGACCAACTCGTGGCGACACCGGACGTCGTCTTTATGGCAGTCACGATCACCGTGCTCGTTGTGCCCGGCGTGAAGTCCGGCCAGTACACGACGCCGTCGGAGATCTCGACGTTCGAGATCGACTCGAGCCCCCCGGGGGCCTGCACCCCGACTTCCTGCTCGGCAAGATTCCCGGTGAAGCCGTTCTGCCCCGGACGCAGCGTCGCCACGACGTCACAACTCGGCGGTCCCGCCAAGCGCCACAGCTCAAAACCGCGCTGGACGCAGCCTGGATAGTCGTCGGCGTCGCAGTCGTTCTCGCCGCTTGCGTATAGGTAACCGCCGAGGTCGAAGAACGATCGGATCCGCATCTGCTCACCCG
>DATBYI010000478.1:0-2787 GCA_036513815.1 Solirubrobacteraceae bacterium | reverse complement strand
CGTCGGGCCTTGTGCGTACTATTGCTAAGGCGGTTCTCTTGGGCGCACAACGATGAGTAAGACGGTCGAGGAGCGCGAGCGAGTTGTAGTTCGGTTCGCGGGCGACTCCGGCGATGGAATGCAGCTGGTGGGTAGCCGGTTCACGGACGCGACCGCGATGTGGGGCAACGACCTCGCGACGATGCCGAACTTCCCGGCAGAGATCCGCGCTCCGGCCGGAACGCTGGCTGGCGTTTCCGCCTTCCAGATCCACTTCGCCTCGCGGGACATCCTGACCCCGGGCGACAGGCCGAACGTGCTGGTGGCGATGAACCCGGCGGCGCTCAAGGCGAACCTCGCTGAGCTGGATAAGGCCGCGACGCTCATCCTCAACGAGGACGCGTTCACTAAGCGCAACCTGGAGAAGGCGGGCTACGCGTCGAACCCGCTCGAGGACGGGTCGCTGAGCGCCTATCGCGTCCATCGGATCCCGATGACCTCCTTGACCGTGCGCGCGGTGGAGGGGATCGAGGACGCGTCGACGCGTGACGCGGGCCGGGCCAAGAACCTGTTCGCGCTCGGCGTGCTCTCGTGGCTGTACGGGCGCCCGACCGACGTGACGAAACGGTGGATCGAAGCCAAGTTCGCGAAACGGCCGGCCGTGCTGCAGGCGAACCTGGCCGCGTTCAACGCGGGCTGGTCGTTCGGCGAGACGACCGAGCTGCTCGACGTCCAATACAAGGTCAAGCCGGCGACCGACGTCCCGCCCGGGACGTATCGCAACGTGAACGGGACGACGGCGCTGTCGCTTGGGTTGATTGCGGCCAGCGTCCGCAGCGGGTTGCCGCTGGTGCTGGCGAGCTACCCGATCACGCCCGCCTCCGACCTGCTTCACGAGCTCTCGCGCCACGCCAGCCTGGGCGTGAGCACGATCCAGGCCGAAGACGAGATCGCCGCCGCCGGGATGGCGCTGGGCGCGGCGTTCGGTGGGCGGCTCGGGGTGACCGCGACGAGCGGGCCCGGGATGGATCTGAAGGCCGAGGCGATCGGGCTCGCGGTGGCGCTCGAGTTGCCGATGATCGTGATCGACGTACAGCGGGCGGGGCCGTCGACCGGCATGCCGACCAAGACCGAGCAGTCGGATCTGCTGATGGCGATCTTCGGGCGCCACGGCGAGTCGCCGCTGCCGGTGATTGCGCCGAGCACGTCGGGTGGGTGCTTTGAGGCGGCGTTCGAGGCCGCCCGGATCGCGGTCCGCTATCGGACGCCGGTGATCCTGCTCGCCGACGCGTTCCTGGCCTCCTCCTCGGAGCCGTGGCGGGTGCCGGTGGTGACCGAGCTGCCGACGATCGATCCGGCCTTCGCGACCGCCGAGGACGCCGAGGGCTTCCTGCCCTACGCGCGCGACGAGCAGCTCGCGCGACCGTGGGCCGTCCCGGGCACGCCGGGTCTCGCCCACCGGATCGGCGGTCTGGAGAAGGCCGACCTGACCGGCAACATCTCCTATGACGGATCGAATCATGAGCGGATGACAGAGCTGCGGCAGGCCAAGGTCGACGGCATCGCGAACGAGATCCCGCCGCTGACGGTCGATGCCGAACCTGGCGCGACGCTGCTCGTGCTCGGCTGGGGGTCGAGCGAAGGCGCGATCCGCGCCGGCGTACGCCGCGCACGCGAGGCAGGCCATGTCGTGGCGTGCGCGCACCTGCGTCATCTGAACCCGTTCCCGTCCAACACAGGCGACGTGCTCCGCTCGTTCGACCGCGTGCTCGTGCCCGAGATGAACAGCGGACAGCTCGCGACGCTGCTGCGCGCGAAGTACCTCGTCGATGTCGAGTCGTTCTGCAAGGTCCAGGGGCAGCCGCTGTTCGCCTCCGAGATCGAGGAACAGATCGAGGCCCGCCAATGAGCGCTGTCGTCACCAACGGGCATGGGCCCCATGACCTGACCAAGGCGGACTTCCAGTCCGATCAGGAGACGCGCTGGTGCCCCGGTTGCGGCGATTACGCGGTGCTCGCCGCGGTCCAGCAGTTCATGCCCGAGCTTGGGATCCCGCCCGAGAAGATCGTCTTCATCACCGGGATCGGATGCGCTGGCCGGTTCGCGTACTACATGAACACGTACGGGATGCACGGCATCCACGGGCGCGCGCCGGCGCTCGCCACCGGGCTCGCGTCCGCCCGTGATGACCTGTCTATCTGGATCGTCACCGGCGACGGCGACTCGCTGTCGATCGGCGGCAACCACCTGATCCACGCGCTGCGCCGCAACGTCCCGATCAAGATCCTGCTGTTCAACAACCAGATCTACGGGTTGACCAAGGGGCAGGCCTCGCCGACCTCGGAGGTGGGTAAGGTCACGAAGTCGACGCCGTTCGGCGTCGCGGACCATCCGTTCAACCCGGTGTCGCTCGCGCTCGGGGCGGAGGCGAGCTTCGTGGCGCGCACGATCGACCGCGACAAGCGCCACCTGACCGATGTGCTCCGCGCCGCGGCCAAACACGAGGGCGCGTCGCTCGTCGAGATCTACCAGAACTGCCCGGTGTTCAACGACGGCGCGTTCTCGGCGCTGACCGAGAAGGAGACGAAGGACGCCAACCAGATCCGGCTCGTCGCGGGGGAGCCGATCCGCTTCGGCGTCGAGAATGAGCGCGGCGTCTCGCGAGGGCCCGATGGCGGCCTCGCGATCGTGGACGTGGCCGACGTCGGCGAGGACGCGCTGATCGTGCACGACCCGACGCGCCTCGATCCGGGCCTCGCCTTCTCACTGGCCCGCCTGGCCGACAACCCGACGGTGCCGACGCCGATC
>DATBYI010000477.1:0-11921 GCA_036513815.1 Solirubrobacteraceae bacterium | reverse complement strand
GAGCTTGCCTGCTCGCTCGACGCCGACCAGACTCTGTCCGACGCGCAGGCGCTGACCGATGGGAACGGCGCGGAGAACCCGCAGGTGACGGCCGGGACGATGGTCCCGGGCAAGCCGACCACGCCCTGGGTCACGTGGGATGAGAGCAACACAAATGGCGGCCAACACGCGGTGTTCGTAGCCCGACTCGACGCTACGGGCGACCACTTCGACCTGCTCAACAACGGCCAGCCGATCTCCAATTCCGGGCTCGAGTCCACCCGGCCGGACATCGTCTTCAGCCACAACACGCCGTACGTCACCTGGCACGAACAGCTGTCGGCAACGCAGGCGCTGACGTTCGTCGGCCACTTCGAGGGTAACCCGGCCGACCCGGTGTTCCACCTCGACACACCGCAAGGCATCCCGACGACGCCAACCGGCTCAGCGTCAGACGATGATCTGACCGACATCCGCTCGCCGATCGCCTCCACTTGCCCCGACGACCCGTTCACAGCCGACGGCTCGACATGCCAGGGTGGTTCAATCGGTACGCCGTTCTTCGCCTACAACGAAGCGAGTTCGCCGCGCCAGCTGCTCGCACAGGGCTTCACACCCGGCGCTGTCACCACGGGGTCGGCGTCGGCGGTCACGCAGAGCTCAGCGACGGTTGCCGCCACGGTGAATACCGACGGCGCGCACATGCTCGTCCACTTCGACTACGGGACGAGCACCACGTATGGGCAGAGCACCCCCGCTCAGCTGCTGCCGCCCACGGCCGGCGTGAGCACGCCCTTCTCGGCGTCGCTCGCGGGACTGCCCGGGGGGACGGTGATCCACTACCGCGCGGTCGCCCAGACCGACTTCGGCACCGCAGACGGCACCGATGAGACGTTCACCACCGTATCCTCCCCGCCACCTCCCGCGGTCGCCTTCCTGGCCTCCGGGACGGCGACCGTCGCGGGCGGACGCGCCGCGGTCAAGCTGGTGTGCCGCGGCGCCAGCGGCGAGCGGTGCGACGGCACGCTAAAGCTGACGCTTCGCGTGCGGGTCACGACCGGGGGTGGCCGCCACCGCCGCCACAAGGTTGTGAGCTTGACGCTCGGCCGAGTGGGCGTTCAGTTGGCCGCAGGTCAGCGCCGGACCGTGACCGTGCGACTGTCGCACACGGCCAGGCAGCTCTTGGGCAGCGGCCGGCTGCATGTCACCGCGACGGTCACGCTGTTCGATCAAACCAGCACGAGCGCGCGGCTAACGCTCGTCGCGGCCAAGCCCAAGCGCGACCACCGGTGAATGCGGCGATGAGCCACATGCGAAACCGAATCACCGCTCAAAGAGGGGGTTCATCCATGATCACTGATCCGACGGAGATCGCGCCGGGCGCGATCGTCGAGCATGCAAGCGCTGCGGCGTACGCGATTGGCAGTAACCCGTCTGAGCGCGCCCGGTTACACCGGCAAGCAGATGAGTTGTGGCCACACTCCCTGGCGCTGCTCGATCAGGTCGGGGCCAAAGCGGGGTGGAACGCGCTCGACCTGGGGTGCGGGCCACGCGGCGCGCTCGAGTTGCTTTCGGAGCGGGTCGGTCCGACCGGGCACGTAACCGGATTGGACTTCGATCCCCAGCACGTCGCCCAGGCGCGCGCCCTCGCATCCGATCAAGGGCTCGCGAACGTCGCGGTCGTGCACGGCGACGCCAGGCGGACCGAGTGGCCACCCGGCGCGTTCGATCTCATCCACGCAAGGTTGCTGCTGGTCACCATCCCCGACCCCGCCAAGGTCGTCGCGGAGATGGCACGGCTGGTGCGGCCCGGCGGATGGGTCGTCGGCGACGAGGCCGACTGCAGTACTCACCTTTGCTACCCGGCAAACGCGGCCTGGGATCGACTCGCCGAGATATTCATCGAGTCATTCCGGCTGGACGGCGCCGACGCCGACCTCGGGCGACGGCTTTCGGAGCTCTATCGCGCGGCGGGCTTGGTCGATGTCGCGGTGGAGGCCCGCGCAGACATGTATCCGGTTGGCCACTCCCGCCGGACCGTGCGTCTCGACATCCTGCAGAACATGCGCTCGAAGATCGTCGAGCGCGAACTGCTCACCGAGCGCGAGCTCGACGAGCTGGACCGCGAGGCGCGCGCGCACCTCGCCGACCCAGACACCGTGGTCATGTCATGCCTGTACTTCCTCGCTCGCGGCCGCAAGCCAACGTAGACGTGGGCGACGTGGGGTGGCCGGACCCTTACGATGAGGCGCGTGGGAAAGCTGCTGCGCCGAATGGTCGATCGCGACGAACTGCTTGCGGAGTGGGATCCGTCCGACGCGGCGTCGGTCGAGAGCGCTGAGCGCGAGTACCGGCGCTGGCTCGATCAGGAATACGTCGCGGTCCGGAGCGATGACGGCGCCACATTTCAGCCGGTCAGCGGCGATCAGCTGCCGGCCGACGCCGCTGAGGTCATCCTCTCTACCGCGATGGGCGGCGGTTAGCGGATCCGCCGCCCCATCTCGGCCGTGTCGTAGCCGCCGAGACCTTCTACCTCCGACCTGAACTGTGGCGATTCAAGCAGCCGCCAGAACGGCTCGAGCGCAGGAAGGTCGAGCGAGGCCGTCTCGAGCACGAGGTCGTAGGGCTCCTTGGTGACCGGCACGAAGTCGAGGTCGAACGCGCGGGCCGCGGCCAACACTCCCATCCCGCAGTCGGCGCGGCCCGCGGCGATCGCCGCGGCCACGGCCAGGTGGGTGGGCTCCTCGCGTCCGTAGCCGACGATCCCGGCGGGATCAATTCCCAGCTGGTCGAGCTCGTAGTCGAGCAGTACGCGGGTGCCGGCGCCTCGCTGGCGATTGACGTAGCGCAGCCCTGGACGGGCGAGGTCGGCCACTCCGGACAACCCCAGAGGGTTGCCAGGCGCGACCAGCAATCCCTGCTCGCGATGGACGAGCCGGACGACCGCGATCTCGCGCCCGGAGAGCACCTGGTCCACGTAGGGCAGGGTGTAGGCGCCCGTGTCCGGGTCGAGGAGGTGCGAACCGGCCAGATGGCACAACCCGTCCCGCAGCGCGATCAGCCCACCCATCGACCCGACGTTTCCCGACGCGAGCGTGACTCCAGGGTCGGCTGACCGCAGCTGCGAGGCGGCGAGGTCGAGGATCATGTCGTGGGATCCGATCGCGACGATCGTCCGCTCGATCTGGGTGAGGCTCCGCAGCAGCTCGACCTCGACCTGTTCGCCGGCGTGGTGGCCCTCGACGCCAGACGGGACGACCAGCAGCCCGTCGGCGCGAACCAGCGAGGTCAGTACGCCGGCGCCCCGGGGCAGCGGCGAGGCCACAAGCGCGCCGCCGACTCGTCCGAGGCGTACTCGCACCCAGTCGTCCATCCCAATGGTTGAGGCGAGCTTGCGCGCGAGCCGCGCGCGTACGGTCGGGCGGGGCGTCGCCGCGGCTCCCTCCAGCTCGGCGAGCAGCGGCGCGGCGAAGATGTCGAAGGTGAGCGACGCCGACACCGGGTAGCCGGGCGCACCGAGCACGGGAGTCGAGTCGATCGCCCCGAGCACGACCGGGTGGCCGGGCCGGACGGCGACGCCGTGGACGGCAAGCTCGCCAAGCCGATCGACAAGCGTCGCCGTGTAGTCGTCGCGGCCGGCACTCGAGCCGGCGATCACGATCAGCAGATCGCATGTCCCGAGTGCGCCACGGATGGCGTCGGCGATCCTCGTCTCCTCGTCGGCCTCAATCGGCAGCACCACGGCTTCGCAGCCGGCCTCGCGCGCCTGACCGGCGAGCATCAGCGAGTTGGTCTCGAGGAGCTCGCCCCGCGCGAGCTCTGACCCGATCGGGCGCATCTCGTCCCCGGTCGGCAGAATCGCCACGACCGGTCGGCGGTAAACGCGAACCTCGGTGGCACCGGCGGCGGCGGCCGCCGCCGCGTCGACCGGCCGCAGCCGATGACCCGCCGGGAGCAGCAGCTCGGTAGCGCTGATGTCCTCGCCGATCGAGCGGGTGTGCTGGTAGGGCGCCACCGCTGCGCGCAGTTCGGCGCGGCCGTCGACGTAGTGGACTTGCTCGCGCATCACGACCGCGTCGAACCCGTCCGGCATCGGGTCGCCCGTGTCGACGACGACGAACGCGTCGACATCGAGCAACAGCGGCGTCGTCTCGCTCGCGCCGACCGTGTCTGCGGCACGGATCGCAATCCCGTCCATCGCAGCCGAGTCGAACGGAGGAGAGGAGCGCTTGGCCCAGATCGGCTCGGCCGTAACGCGCCCGATTGCGTGCTCCACCGCCAGGCCGATCGCCTCCACCCGCGCCGGGCAACCCGCCGCATCGCAGCACTCTCGCCACGCGGACTGTGCGGTCGTCAGCGGGACGTCGTGGAGAAACGGCGTCGTGCGGCTAGCCATACGGAAACACCTCGACGGACTCGTCGGCTGACATACCGTTGGCGTCCTCGGGAACGACGAGGTAGCCGTCGGCGGCGGTCAGGACCGACAGCAGTGCCGAGGATCCGAAGATAGGCTCGGCGACGTCGCCCTCGCTCAACCTGACCTGGACCACGTCGAGCCGGCCAGCGGCGCTCGGAAGGTCGCGGCTCAAGCGAGCGCGCACGGACCCGACGACCGGCTCGACCGTCCAGCCGCCCACCCGACGGACCAGCGGCATCCCAACCAGGCGGAACACGACGAGCGCCGAGCGCGGGTTGCCGGGCAGTCCGATGATCGGAATGCCGTCGCTGTGGGCGAGGAGCGTCGGCTTGCCGGGCTTGATCGCGAGCCCGTGGCACCACGTCTCGGAGTTCGGCAGGCCCCCCACCGCGCCCGCGGTCTGATCGCGCATCCCGACCGACGACCCGGCGCAGATCACGACCATGTCGCTCGCGCCGACAGCGGCCGTCAACACTTCCCGGAGCGCACCGTCCTCGTCGGGGACGATCGCCGCCGGCGCGGGCTCACCGCCGGCTTCGCGCACGAGCGCCCCGACCGAGACGCTCAGAGCGTCTCGCACCTGCCCCGGAGACAGCACGCGCGTGTCCGGCGGCACGACCTCGTCGCCGGTGGCGAGCACGGCTACGCACGGTGCGGCGTGGACGGAGACCTCGACTACCCCGGCCGCAGCGAGCAGCGCCACATCCTGTGCCCGCAGCGGGCGGCCCGGCGGGGCAAGCGCGGCTCCTGCGGCAACGTCCTCGTCGAACCGAACGATGTTCTCGCCCGGAGCGACCGGGCGAACCACCTCGATCGTGTCCGCGGTGGCCTCGGCCGTGTGCTCGATCATCACGATCGCGTCGGCGCCGGCCGGGAGCATTCCGCCGGTGGGTATTGCGACCGCGGTCCCCGATGCAACCTCAACTGGGGCGGCGGCGCCCATCCGGACCTCACCAACCACCCGAAGGTATCCCGGGGTTGACTCGGACGCACCGTACGTGTCGGCCGCTCGGACCGCGTACCCGTCGACACTCGAGCGGTCGAAACCCGGCAGCGCCTCCCCGGCGACGATCCCGGTGTCCGGGACCCGTCCGTACGCGAGGCCCAGCGGTACCGTCTCGACCGGGGTAACGTGCCCCGGCCGGAAGCCGGTCAGCGCCTCGGAGACGGTCTTGACCGTGAAGAATTCCCGCCCGGTCGTGGCCATGACGGCGAGTCAGCCGGAGGCGGTGGGCGTGCGCTGGAGCCGGAGCACGCTCATCACCGGCCCGAGCGCTACCTGGCCAAGGCCGCAGATCGAGGTCAACCGCAGCGTCTCCTCGAGCCGGTCGATGCGATCGTCGATCGCGTCCGCGTCGGCGCCACGCTCGAGCGCGTCAGCCAGGATGCGATGGGCCTTGTTCGAGCCCACGCGGCACGGCACGCACTTGCCGCACGATTCGTTGCGAAAGAAGCGCAGGACGTTCGTCGCCGCCGCCAGCAGGTTCCGCTCCGCGCTCATCACGACGACGGCTCCGGAGCCGAGCATCGATCCGGCCTCGGCCAGCGGCTTGAAGTCAAGCGGCACGTCGAGTTGGTCGGGGCCGAGGAAGTTCGAGGATGCCCCGCCCGGCTGGAAGGCGCCGAGCTCGGCACCGTCGGGCAGCCCGCCGGCGAGCTCGATCAGCTCGCGCGCCGTCGTCCCCATTGGCACGCAGTACACGTCCGGGCGTACGACATCGCCGGAGATCGCAAAGAACTTCAGGCCGACCCCACCGTTAACCCCCTGGCTCTTCCACCACTCCGCGCCGCGCTGAAGGATGATCGGCACCGCGGCGAACGTCTCGACCGAGTTCATCAGCGTCGGCTTTCCCCACAGGCCGTAGATGGCGGGGAACGGAGGCTTGTTGCGCGGCTCACCTCGGTGGCCCTCCATGCATTCGAGCAGGGCCGACTCCTCGCCGAGGATGTATCCGCCCGGCGACGTGAAGATGTCGATGTGGAGAGAGCGCCCGGAGCCGAGGACGTCCTCGCCGAGCACTCCTTCAGCGCGAGCCCGCTCCAGCTCGGTGCGGATCGCCTCTTCCTCCGGTCCGTATTCGTGGCGGATGAAGACCCAGCCCTGCTCGGCGCCGATCGCGATCATTCCGGCGAGCATTCCCTCGATCACGAGGTGAGGCTGCTCGGCCAGGATCTGGCGGTCCTTGAACGTGCCGGGCTCGGACTCGTCGGCGTTGCAGATGACATAACGGATCCCGCCGTCTTGTGCTGCGACCGTCTCCCACTTTGAGCCGGTCGGGAAGCCGGCGCCTCCCATTCCGCGCAGTCCGGAGCCCCGGATCGTCTCGACAGCGTGCTCGAGCACCGAGCCCATCCCGACCAGTTCCGATTCCTCGAGGACCTCGATCGACTCCTCGCCACCGAGCTGGCCGGTGATCAGACGGCGGACGACGGCATAGCGAGGCAGGTCTGGGTCTTCGGCGTACGGATCGTTCGGCCACGTTCGCGGGGGCGTCTTTGCGCGCGCTGGTGGCTCGTCGCCGTCGAGGGCCTGCTGCACAACCTCGGGAACGTCTGCCGCCCGGACCGGCCGCTCCTCTACGGTCGCGGCGGGCGCGATGTCGCACCGCCCGATGCACGAGACCTCGCGGACCTCGATCTCGACGCCGTCGCCGTAGCGCGCGTGGATCGCGGCGATCTGCTCGTCCGCGCCGTGCAGCCAGCACGACAGGTCGCGGCAGACGGTGACGTCGACCTTGGGCGGCGCCGCCGTCCGGAAGTGGGGATAGAACGAGACCAGTCCTTCGATCTCGTAAAGCGGCCGGCGCGTCTCGCGCGAGAGTCGGGTGAGCTCCTCCCGCGGCAGCCAGCCATGCTCGCGCTGGATCGCGTTCAGCGACGGGATCAGGCTCGGACCGGGGAACTTGCCGGCGCGCGCTTCGACGCCGGGGACGCGGCCGTTGGTGAGTGCCATCAGTGGGCTCCTGCGGAGCCGTTCCCGTTTGCGGCGGGTTCGATGCGCACGGCGCAGAACTTGAACTCGGGGATCTTCCCGATTGGGTCGATCTCATCGATCGTCAGCAGGTTCGCGGCCGCTTCGCGGAAGTGGAACGGGATGAAGCAGTTGCCGCGCGCCTCCTTGTGCGACACCTTGACCTCAAGCTGGATCGTCCCGCGGCGCGAACTCACCCGCGCCATCGCCCCGTCGCTCAGCCCGCACTCGGCCGCATCGGCCGGGTGGATGTAGACCTGCGGTCGCGGCTGGATCGTGTCGAGCGCGAACGAGCGCCGCGTCATCGAGCCCGTGTGCCAGTGCTCGAGCAACCGTCCGGTATTCAGGACGAACGGGTACTCGTCGCTCGGCAGCTCCTTGGCCGGGAGCCACTCGGCCGGCACAAGGTGGGCGAGCCCGTCATCGGTGTTGAACCTCTCGGTGAACATCACGACGGTCCCGTCGGAGTTCTCGGGATCCGGGTTGGGGTACAGCTTGCCGGTCAGCCCGAGGTTGTCGTAGCTGAGGTTCGCGTAGCTCGGCATCACCGAGACCATCTCCTCGAAGACCTCTCGGGGCGACGTGTAGTTCCAGTCGAGGCCAACCCGGCGCGCAATGTCCTGCACGATCTCGTAATCCACCCGCGCGTCGCCCGGCGGATCCAGGACCTTCCGCCCGAGCTGCACCCGACGGTCGGTGTTTGTGTAGGTACCGTCCTTCTCCATGTAGGAGGACGCGGGCAAGATCACGTCCGCGAACTCGGACGTCTCGGTCAGGAAGATGTCCTGCACGCACAGAAACTCGAGCGCGGACAGCGCCTTGCGAACCTTGTTGATGTTCGGGTCAGACAGGAACGGGTTCTCGCCCATCATGTACATCCCGCGCACGCCGCCCTTCAGCGCGGAGCCGATGATCTCGGTCACGGTCAGGCCCTTGACGGGATCGAGCTCGGTCTCGCCCCACGCCTTCTCGAAGCGCGCCCGGGTTGCTTCGTCGGCGACGCCTTTGTAGTCCGGGTAGAACATCGGAATCAGCCCAGAGTCAGAGGCGCCCTGGACGTTGTTCTGCCCCCGTAAGGGATGAAGGCCCGCGCCCTGGTGGCCGACGTTGCCGGTGATCGCGCACATCGCGATCAGGCAGCGCGCGTTGTCGGTGCCCGTTGTGTGCTGGGAGATGCCCATCCCCCAATAGATGATTCCGGCGCTCGCCTCGCCCCAGGTCCGCGCGACCCGTCGGATCTGCTCGGCGCTCACGCCGGTGATCTGCTCGCCGCGCTCTGGGGGGTAAAGCTTGACGGTCTCCGCTAGCGCGTCGAAGTTCGAGGTCCGGTCGCGGATGAATTCCTCGTCGAGGAGACCCAGCCGGATGATCTCGTGCATCACCGAGTTGTAAAAGGCGACATCGGTGCCGGGCTTGAGCTGGCAGAAGATGTCTGAATGGTCGGCGACCTTGTCGCCGCGCGGATCGACATAGATGATCGTCGTGCCGCGCCGGCGCGCCTGCTTGAAGAACGACGACGCCACCGGGTGGTTCGCAGTCGCGTTGGAGCCCGTGATGATGATCACGTCGGCGTTCATCACGTCCCCGTAGGTGGTCGAGACCGCCCCCGACCCGATTCCCTCAAACAGCGCGGCCACGCTCGACGCGTGACACAGGCGCGTGCAGTGATCGACGTTGTTGGTATGGAAGCCGGTGCGGATCAGCTTCTGGAAGAGATAGGCCTCCTCGTTGGAGCACTTGGCCGACCCGAAGCCGGCGATCGCGGCCGGGCCCCCGGCGTCGTAGATCTCCGTCAGGCGCCGCGCGACGAGGTCGAGCGCCTCCTCCCAGCTCGCCTCGCGGAACGAAGGCATCACCTGGTCGTAGTCGACGAGACCGCCGGGCTTGCGCCGGCGCTCCGATCGTCCTCCGGCCTCGTCGCCGCGCACGTCGGTCGACAGCGGCCCCTTCGGATACGCGTCCTCGCGCCGGATCAACGGCTTGGTCAGCCTCTGCGGCGAGGCCGCGTAGTCCCAGCCATAACGGCCCTTTACGCACAGCCGGCCCTTCGACCCCGGCTGGGCGCGACCCTCGGCGAACGAGATCGCCTTGCGCTCGTCGTCGACGTTGTAGGTGAGCGCGCAACCCACGCCGCAGTACGGGCATACCGTGTCGACCTGGCGCAGCTGCTCACGCGACTGGATCGGCACGCCGCGGATCGGCTTGTTCGTGAGCGCGCCGGTCGGGCACGCCGACACGCACTCGCCGCACGTGACACACGATGACTCACCCATCGGGTCATTCAGGTCGAACGCGATCCGCGTCGTGTACCCCTTGCCGCTCCGGCCGATGACGTCGTTGTTCTGGACGTCGTCGCACGCGCGCACGCATCGATCGCACAGGATGCACGCGTCGTGGTTGACCGAGATGACCGGATTCGAGTTGTCGAGGCCGCGCCCCTCGGCCCGCGGGATCCCGTTGTCCTGCTGCACCCCGTACTGCCGCACGAGCACGAGCAGTTCGTTGTCGGCAGTGGTGGTTTCCTTGGGGTCCTGCTGGGGATCGGGCTGATCGGAGAACAGGAGCTCGGTCAGCATCGAGCGCTGGGCGTCGATCCGATCGCTCGTGGTCGTGACCTCCATGCCCTCCTCGCACGGGCGCACACACGCCGCGGCGAAGACACGGGCGCCGACGTCGACGACGCACATGCGGCACACACCAACCGGGTCATAGCGATCGTCGTGGCACAGAACGGGGATGTCGATCCCGAGCTGCTTGGCCGCATCCAGGATCGTCGTCCCGTCCGGGACCGTGACCTCTTGGCCGTCGATCGTCAGCGTGACGCTCTTGGTGATCGTGCCGGGTGTCGTCGTCGTAGCCATAGGACCTCCACTATCCCACTTCTGCACCAATTGGTTCGGAGTCCATAAGTCCGTTCAATGACAGCTCTCTCAGGGTTCCCGGGCTGGGTACGCCGGTCTCCTCGAGCCCGCGCCCGCGGTAATAGGAGCTGATCATCGTCTCGAGACGGGCCGGGGTCAACGTCGCTGTACGCCCGGACTCAAGTTCGAGCGACTCCGACAGGAAGCGATCTGGGAGCCAGTCCTCCTCTCGCGTCCACCCCTCGCGCAGGTTGAACAGCCGCTTGGCCAGGACGATCCGGCGCGCCGTGGTCGCGAGCTCGTCCGCGTCGATCTCCCAGCCCGTGACCATGTCCAGCAGTCTGGCCCACTCGGGGAACGGATCCTCGAAGACGCCTCGCAGGAACTTGCACAGGATCAGCGAGTCCATGACGGCAGCGCGGTCCTCCGTCTCGATTGCCCCGGCGACGTGAGGCTCGCCGCCCGCGAGCCGGTCGTGGGCGCCCGACAGGTCGGACTCGTAGGCTCCGGAGCGGTTGTGATCGGCGCCGCGGGCGTTGACCGCCAGCCCGAGCGCCATCGCCTGGAGCGTCCGCGGCTCGTACCCAGGGAGTTCGAGTCCCTTGACGTGCGCGGCGAATCTTTCCGATCCCTGCCCGACGGTGTGTGCCGCGGATCGTGATCCTTGGGCCAGGAGGTCGCCGAGCCCTTCGCGCGCGCCGATCTCCTCAATGGCGCGCAACAACGCGTCGGCGTCCCCGAACCGCAGCCAGGGCGCGTCGATCAAGCCCTTCTCGGAGCACTCCATCGCCCACGCGATCGTCCCGCCGGTGGAGATCGTGTCCAGTCCGAGCTCGTCGCAGCGTGAGCTCGCCGCGATCACCGCGTCCGCGTCGCTGACCCCGCAGAGCGGTCCGAGCGCGAACACGTTCTCGTACTCCATCCGGACCTTCTTGCCGCCGGCGCCCTTGTAGATGTGCTCGCAGCCGATCGAGCACGACGCACACGAGTTGCGGGCGACCTGTCGCAGCTCCGCGATCTCCTCCGCCCCGAGCGACGGTGCCCCCTCAAACCGAACGGCGGTGAAGTTCCGGGTCGGCAGAGTCGAGATCGCGTTGAAGGCCAGCAGGTTGGCCATCGTGCCGAGCTCGCGGTACTTCGCGGTGGCCGCGCCGAACGACCGCTCGCGGAGGCTCTTGGCGGCGGCGAGGACGGCGGCGGGATCGGCCGAAGCGACCTTTGTTCCGGGACGCACCATCACCGCCTTGCACCATTTGGAGCCCATCACCGCGCCGAGACCGCCCCGGCCGGCGTGGCGCCCATCGTGAGAGATGGTCGCGTAGCGCACGCCGCGCTCCCCGGCCGGCCCGATCGCCGCGACCCGCCACGCCGGGCCGTGGCGCTCCCGGAGCCGCGATTCGGCCTCGGCGGCCGGCAACCCCCACAGATCGTTCGCGGGCTCGATCCGGATCGCGCCGCGGTCGATCATGACGACGGACGGCTCCTCGCACGCGCCGCGCAGCACAATCGCGTCGTGACCGGTGAGCTTGCCGGCGATCGCGAAATGACTCGAGGCGAGCGCGTCCGTGAGGCGGCCGGTCAGCGGCGACTTGGCCACCACGGCGAACTTGGCACTGGTGGTCAGCGGAGTACCGACCAGCGGCGAAAACACGAAGATCAGCGGTGCCTCCGGGTCAAGCGGTTCGACCCCGGC